>JAEYZJ010000161.1 GCA_023430705.1 Pseudomonadota bacterium
GACTACAGCTCGTCACGCGTGAGGAGGCGCAGGCGGAGAACCTGCGCAAGCTCCTGCTCGCCATATCGGCCGATGTGCGCGTGCTGCTGGTCAAGCTGGCCGATCGCCTGCACAACATGCGCACCCTGGACTTCATGCGTGAGGACAAGCGCAAGCGCATCGCCAAGGAGACCATGGATATCTATGCGCCGCTTGCCGGGCGCATGGGCATGCAGGAGATGCGGCAGGAGCTCGAAGACCTGGCCTTCAAGCAGCTCCAGCCCGATCATTACGAGGCGATCACGAGCCGTCTCGACGAGATGAAGGCCGAGTTTGCCGACACCATCACGACCATCAAGACCGAACTCGCCGAGAAACTGAAGAGCGAGGGGATAGAGGCGCGCGTCTCCGCTCGGGTGAAGTCGCCATGGTCCATCTACACCAAGATCGAGCGAAAGCAGATCGCGCTGGAGCAGCTCTCCGACATGATCGGCTTCCGGGTGATCGTGCCGACAATCCCCGACTGCTACCGGGCCCTCGGCATCGTCCACACCAACTGGAAGGTCGTTCCAGGCCGGTTCAAGGACTATATCTCGGTCCCCAAGCACAACGACTATCGCTCCATCCACACGACGATCGTCGGGGTGGGACGGCAGCGCGCCGAACTGCAGCTCCGCACCGAGGAGATGCATCGGGTTGCCGAACTCGGCATTGCCGCCCACGCCCTCTACAAGGAGGGCGCTACCGACATCCACAAGATCGAGAACGAGTCGAAGGCCTTCGTCTGGCTCCGCACGACCATCGAGCATCTGACGGCGGGAGCCTCCACCGAGGATTTCCTCGAGTACACCAAGCTCGAGCTATTCCAGGACCAGGTGTTCTGTTTCACCCCGCGAGGGCGGCTCATCGCGCTGCCGAGGGGAGCCACACCTATCGATTTTGCCTACGCTCTCCATACCGACATCGGCGATACCGCTGTCGGTGCCAAGATCAACGGCCAGATTGTCCCGCTGGTCACCCAGCTGCGTTCTGGCGACGAGATCGAGATCATCCGCGACCAGAACCACTTGCCGCCCAGCAACTGGGAGACTATCGCCGCCACCGGCAAGGCGCGGGCCGCAATTCGCCGGGCCGTTCGCCTGCAGCAGCAGCAGCGCGCATATGCGCTGGGAGAGCACATGCTCTCCATGCTTCTGGAGCGCGAGGGCATCCTGCTCGACGAGGCCGAATTCAGGCGGCTCGCCGAATCCCTTGGCCAGGCAGGCAAGAAGGACCTCATGGTTGCCTTGGGGGAGGGCAAGATTACCGGCGAGGACCTCGATACCCAGGTGATGGAGGTCAAGGGCATCAAGCGGCGCCGCAAGAAAATCGACCTGCCGGTGCCGGACAAGGCCGAAGGCTGGTTCGCGCTTCGCTCGACCGAAATGTTCCGCTTCCGGGTGCCAGGCAATCCGCGTTCGGGTCCGAGCGCCAAGGCCGCGCTCAAGCAGCTGGATTTCAACACGCTGGTTCAGGTCTCGCCTGAAGGCGTGGTGCCCGGCGACCGGCTCGTCGGCATCATGGAGCCCGACAAGCCTATCGTCATCTATCCGATCCACTCTGACGCCCTGTCCGAGCTTTACGACCGCGATGTTGCCTGGATCGACGTACGCTGGGATCTGGTCGGTCAGGAGGAAGGCGACTATCAGTGCGTCATCTCGATGCACGCCCAGAACAAGCCCGGATCGCTCGCGCAAATCTCGTCGGTCATTGCCGCGTGCGAGGCCAACATCCATAATCTGGTCATGCGCATGGAATCGCCGGACTTCCACCGCTTCATCTTCCAGATCGAAGTGAGGGACCTGGCACAGCTGACCGATGTGCTCAACTCACTGAAGCTGGCGCCCGGCATCTCGGACGTTCAGCGCGCGACGGTCGCCGAGGCGCTGGCACTCGACCGCATCGAATGGACGGCGCCCCAACGGCAAGAGGAGCCTGCGTGACCACTGAAGAAGTCCTGGACCTGTTCCGTGAAAGCGGAGCGCTGCTGGAAGGTCATTTCATCCTTTCCTCCGGTCTGCGCTCCCCCATCTTCCTGCAGAAGGCGCGGGTCTTCATGTACCCCGAAAAGGCCGAGAAGCTCTGTCGGGCGCTGGCAGCGAAAATCCGTGAAGCCGGCTACGGCGATGTAAGCCAGATCGTGTCGCCTGCCGTAGGCGGCATCATTCCGGGGTATGAGACTGCCCGCCACCTGGGCGTTCCCGCCATTTATACCGAGCGGGTCGATGGCGTCTTCGAACTCCGCCGCGGCTTCGAACTTGCACCGGCCGAGAAGGTCATTGTCGTCGAAGACATCGTGTCGACCGGCGTCTCCATCCGCGAATGCATCGAGGCGATCCGCAAGACCGGAGCCGACGTCGTCGCTGCGGCCTGCCTCATCGACCGTTCCGCCGGCGAGGCCGAAGTCGGCGTGCCGCTTGTTTCGCTCGTGCAGTACAAGGTGCCGGCCTATCCTGCCGATGCACTCCCCCCCGAGCTGGCAGCCATTCCGGCAGTCAAGCCGGGGTCGCGGGGGCTCTCTTGATCATCGGGCTGGGCAACGACCTCTGCGATATCCGTCGCGTCGAGAAGACGCTCGAGCGCTATGGCGACCGCTTCACACATCGCTGTTTTACCGAGATCGAGCGTGCCAAGTCCGACCGTCGAGCCCAGCGGGCGGCGTCGTATGCCAAGCGGTTCGCCGCCAAGGAGGCGTGCTCAAAAGCCCTCGGCACCGGCCTTAGTTTCGGCGTTTATTGGCGCGACATGGGTGTGGTAAACCTCCCCTCGGGCAAGCCGACGATGAAGCTGACCAATGGCGCTGCCCGGGTGCTGGATCGGCTTGTCCCGGCGGGAATGAAGCCACATATCCACCTGACCATTACCGACGACGGCGGCATGGCGCAGGCGTTCGTCATCATCGAAGCGCTGCCGATTGACCAGGCGCCGGCGCTCCCCTAACGACTTGGCCTGACTGGCTAGAGGCAAACCATGAGCGAGACCGTGTCGAAAGCCGAACTCAAGGCCGGCAAGAAGAAGAATGAGCTGCTGGAGACGATCGTCGTCATCATCGAGGCGCTGATCATCGCGCTTCTGTTCCGGACGTTTCTCTACCAGCCGTTCTCGATCCCCACCGCATCGATGCAGCAGACGCTGATGATCGGCGATTACTTCCTTGCCAACAAGTGGGCGTGGGGCTTCGGCAAGTACTCGTTCCCAATCGCTTTGCCCTTCAACGGCCGCCTCATGGGCAGCGAGCCGCAGCGCGGCGATGTCGCAGTCTTCCGCAACGAGATCACCAACGAGGACTACATCAAGCGCGTCATTGGCTTGCCCGGTGACCGCATCCAGATGAAGGACGGCCGTCTCTACATCAACGGCACCGTGGTGGACCGGGAACTGGTTGGCACGGCCAAGGACACCGACAGCTACATGACCACCGCGACCGTCAACGTCTATGCCGAGACGCTGCCGAATGGGGTGACCCACCTTATCCAGGAGATCTCCGACAACGAGACTCTCGACAACACTGCCGAATATGTTGTCCCGGCTGGACACTACTTCATGATGGGCGACAACCGCGACCGCTCGGCCGACAGCCGCGTGCTCGGTCAGGTCGGCTACGTGCCCTGGGATAATCTGATCGGCAAGGCCGAGCTGCGCTTCTTCTCGATGAAGGACAACCGGCCGCCATGGGCTCTGTGGGAGTGGCCAGCGAACGTGCGCTTCGACCGCATGTTCCAGTTCGTCAACTGATGGCCAAGGGACGCACACATGAAAAGCTGCAGGCGCGGCTTGGCTACAGGTTCGCCGACCCGGACCTGCTCGACCGCGCCCTGACCCACTCGAGCGCGGTCTCACCGGGCAAGCGCATCGAGCGGTCCTACCAGCGACTCGAGTTCCTGGGGGATCGCGTGCTTGGGCTGGTTGTGGCTGACATGCTCTATCGCCGCTTGCCCAAGGCTAATGAGGGCGAGCTTTCGCGCTCCTTGAACACCCTCGTCCGAAAGGAAACCTGCGCGGCTATCGCCCGCAAGCTCGACATCGGCTCCGAGTTGAACCTGGGGGAGAGCGAGGCGCGCACCGGGGGCGCCAACAAGGACGCCATTCTTGGCGACGTCGCCGAGGCCGTTATGGGTGCCATTTTCATCGACGGCGGCATGGGTAAGGCCTACGAAGTCGTCGAGCGCCTCTTCGGCGAGCATCTCGACCAGGCGGGCACGGTCCGGGCCGACCCCAAGACCACGCTGCAGGAATGGGCGCAGGGCAGGGGGCTTGAGCCCCCGGTTTATGCCGAGGTCGAACGGACCGGTCCGGACCATGCCCCCGAGTTCACCATCGCGGTGCAGTTGGGGGAGTACCCTGCCATCACTGCTACCGGCGCCTCCAAGAAGCTCGCGGAGCACAAGGCGGCCGAAGCTTTCCTGATCCGCGAGAAAGTCTGGCGCGACCTGATATGACCGACAAGAACGAGATGCCCGAAGCGGGTGCGCTGCCGCTCCCCACCGAAACCACCCGCTGCGGCTTTGTGGCACTGGTGGGTGCGCCTAACGCCGGCAAGTCTACGCTGCTCAACTCCCTGGTTGGCACCAAGGTGTCGATCGTCACCCACAAGGCGCAGACCACCCGCGCCATGATCCGCGGCGTGGTCACGGAGGGTGATGGCCAGATCGTGTTCATCGACACACCCGGAATCTTCGCGCCCAGGCGGCGGCTCGACCGCGCCATGGTGGAGGCCGCCTGGACCGGGGCGGGGGACGCCGACCTCGTCGCCTTCATCGTTGATTCCGAGCGGGGGATCACGCCCGAGCTCGAACTGCTGGTGCAGGGCCTGGAGAACGTGCCACACCCCAAGGTGCTGGTGCTGAACAAGGTCGACATGAACAACCCGGAAAAGCTCCTCGCCCTCGCGGAGAGCCTCAACGCCCGGCTCAGCTTCGAGCGCACCTTCATGGTTTCTGCGCTCACTGGCAGCGGGGTACAGGATTTCCTCGACTGGGCCTTTCAGCGCATCCCGCTGGGTCCCTGGCACTTCCCCGAGGACCAGCTCACCGATCTCACGCTTGCCATCACGGCAGCAGAGGTCACACGCGAGAAGCTGTTCCTGCGCATCCACGACGAGATCCCCTACAACGCCACGGTCGAGACGGAAAAGTTCACCATCAACAAGGATGGATCCTATCGCATCGACCAGGTCGTCTACGTCACTCGCGATACCCACAAGAAGATCGTGCTTGGGGCCGGGGGGCAGACCATCAAGGCGATCGGCGCCGAGTCCCGTCGCGAACTCATGGAGATATTCGAGGTGCCGGTGCACCTGTTTCTCTTCGTCAAGGTTCGCGAGAAATGGGGCGACGATCCGGAGCGCTATCGCGAGATGGGTCTGGAGTACCCCCATCAGAAGTGAATGAAGACCTGTGACCCGTAGCGCGGCGGCTTGAGGCACGTCGCAGGGGCCCAGAGGGATGAGTTCGGACCATGCAGTGGGACGGTGAAGGCCTGATCATCGGTGTCCGCCGTCACGGCGAGAGTAGCATCATAGCCGAAGTCATGGTTGCCGGCCGCGGGCGCTATTTGGGCCTTGTCCGCGGCGGACGATCCACGCGGCTTGCTGCCACCTTGCAGGCTGGCAACACGGTTCAGGCTACGTGGCGCGCTCGTCTTGAGGAGCACCTTGGTACCTTCCAGCTTGAGCTGCTGGAAGCTCGCGCCGCCACCCTCATTGCGGACCGCCTTCGACTTTATGCGAGCCAGCTCGTCTGCGAGCACCTGCATCTCCTGCCCGAGCGCGATCCGCATGATCGGTTGCTGTCGCTCGCGGTACGCATCATGGACCTGGAGGCAACGCCCGTGGATATGGGGGCTGCCGTGGCCCGGTATGAACTCGCGCTGCTCGAGGAGCTCGGTTTCGGACTGGACCTGGACAGCTGCGCAGCAACGGGAGTTGCGTACGACCTGACCCACGTTTCTCCCAGGACCGGCCGAGCCGTCAGCCGGGCCGCTGCCGAGCCTTACGTCAATCGTCTCTTGCGTCTGCCGCCCTTTTTCGTCGGCGCCGGCGAACCTTCTCCGCAGGATGTGGCGGATGCCTTTCGGCTCACCGGCCACTTCCTCGACTTGCACGTATGGATGCCGCGCCAGGCAGATCCGCCCGCCATACGGGAAATGTTCGTGGAACTGGTGAGCTGACCGCCTCAGGGTCTATGCCGGTTCTAGGCGTACTTGCCGGGCCGGATCGGGGAGGACGGCGGGGTCTCGGGCGGAAGCCCCATCTTGTGCCGAAGCTTGGCGATGGCGATTCGCTGCATCTGGACGCTGCCGAGCTGCGGCGGGCAGATCACTACGACTTCCGTGCCCGTTGCCTCGTCGATCGCGGCGACGCGGACCTGCTGACCGAGCTGGGTGAACTCGAAGAGAACGCGACCGGACGGACTGTTCTCCTCGCGCCCGGCCATGGCGTCACGCGTCGGTGAAGTTGACCAGCCCCTGGGCGTCGAACTGATAGACGTCGTCGCGGAAGCTGACCGTGCCCTGCCGGTTGGCCCAGGCAGTTATGTAGGTGGTGTGGATTGGTACCTGCACCGCGAGCTTCACGTCTTCGCGCAGCCCCCCCACGAATCCGGCCTGAACCGACTCGAGGTCCCAGCCGCCGTTGTCGCGCAGCAGCCAGGCGGCCAACTGATCGATATTTTCGCAGCGCATGCAGCCCGACGAGTGGAACCGAGCGTTCTCACCGAACAGCGCCTTCTGGGGCGTGTCATGCATGTAGACGTCGTGCTTGTTGTAGAAATCGACCTTGCAGTGGCCCATTGAGTTCTCACCACCCGGGTCCTGGCGGAAGGTGTACTTCACGGCATCCTTCGTCGACCAGTCGATCTGGGTCGGCGGAATCTCGTTCCCCTTGCCGTCGAAAATCCGGATGCGGAACTTGGTGAGGTACTCGGGATCCTCGTTCATGTACTTGATCAGATCCTTCTCGATGATGCTCTTGGGCACCGTCCAGTAAGGATTGAACTTCACCTGGAAGATCTTTGAGTTGAGGATCGGCGTGGCACGATCGACCTTGCCGACGACGGCGCTGTGCCGCTGCACCACCTGGGCGCCCTCGACCGCCTCGATCGTGGCGGCGGGAATATTGACAGCCACGTAGCGGTCGCTCAGCGCGGAGGCCCACTGGTCGATGCGCTGGGCATTGAGCTTCAGCTGGTTCAGCCGGTAGTCGGCCGGCACAGACAGGGCGTAGAACGTTGCCTCGTCCACCTGGCCGTTGATCACGAGGCCGTGGCGGGCCTGGAACAGCCGAACGCCGGCGTCCAGCTTTGCGTCGAACTCGTCGTCGACCTTCTTTTCCAGCGCCATGTCGCCATTGATCATCAGCCGGCGCTTCAGGAGCGCAACAGCCCGCCGCGTGTCGCCGAGCTTCAGGCCGTACGTATCGCGGGACGGCATGTCCCAGCTGCCGTTTGCCTGGACGAACGCTTCGTAGTTCTGAATGGCGAGTTGCAGGTTGTAGGAGGTGTCGTAGCTCAGGATCGGTTCGATCGTGTCTACGAGGCTCTTGGCGGTCGCCGTGTTGCCTTCCTGGTCGACCGAACTGATGCGTCGGTCCTTGTTGAACATGTCCCAGAAGCCGCCGTCATCCTGGGCGCGCACAACCGCGGGCATCGCCAGCGCGGCTCCCAGGGTTCCCATGGAAGTCAGCAGGTTACGTCTCGTCAGCCGCATCAACTCACCAGCAGTCGTATGTGTGTCCCGGATCGCTCCTCTTAGCATCGCCTTCCCGGTGCTCCAACGCGGTCAAGCAGCTGTGAACCGGCTGCCCGAAGGGATGGGTCATGGGATTGCAGGATCGAGGAGCCCCTGCAGTCGTTCGACGCATAGCTGACTCTGGGGCCAAAATAAGAAACGCCGGCTTAAGGCCGGCGTTTGCCCGGGTGACTGTGGCGGCGGCGCCACAGTAGTCGATCAGAGCTTGTAGAGAATCTGGTCGACCCAGAAGCGCTCAAGCCGGCCGAGCGCCTTGTTGAGGCCTTCGAAAGCCTCGTTGTTCAGTCCGCCGACCTTGTCGATGGACTTCAGGTGGCGATCGTACAGTTCGTCGATGACCTCGGCCACTTCCTCGCCCTTCGGCGTAAGGCGGATGCGGACCGAGCGGCGGTCCGAGCGCGACCGCTCCTGGAAGATGTAGCCGGTCTCGACCAGCTTCTTCAGGTTGTACGACACGTTCGAGCCGAGATAGTAGCCACGCGAACGCAGTTCGCCGGCGGTCATCTCGGCGTCGCCGATGTTGAACATCAGCAGGGCCTGGACGGGATTGATGTCGTCCCAGCCCATGCGATCGAACTCGTCCTTGATCAGATCGAGCAGTCGCCGATGCAGCCGCTCCACGCGGCTGACGGCCTCGAGATACAGCGGCTTCAGCCCCTGGATCTCTTCCGGTACCACGACCTCTGCGGTGTTGGTTTTGATTGCCATTTGGTGCCTCACTGTGTGTCGTCTTGCGCGATTTCTTCGCGTCTCATAGGGCCCAAAACTACGGGGCTCCAAATAAGATGGGCTTAAGCGGTAGACTTAAAACTATCTTACGGAGAAAGTTCAGGAATTTGGCTTTACGAGACGTAACTGCAGGTCAGAAAATTGTAACCTGAACGTATCGTTTACGGCTCAATCGTGGGCCGAGCGGCGCATCCTCAGGTTGAGGACGAAGAGCACTCCCAGGCTGCCGACGAGCAGGAGCCGGATGGCAAATCCGAAGGCGTCCATGCGCACTTCGGGCACGCCCGCGAGATAGAGGGCCAGTTCCACCAGCGTTGCACCGGCGAGCAGTACTCCGCCCCAGCTGGCTCGAATCCACAGGCCCACTGCAGCAAACAGGCGCGCGACCGAAAACGTGGCGAGATACGCGAAGCCCGCGGTTCCCAACTGGGTGATCGGGCTCTGGGCGCCCGAGGACACGCCCAGCAGGCGGGCAGCATCGGCAAGCCCCAGCAGCAGCGCGATGATCGCGATGATGCGAAGGTACCGGCCGGCCAGTTCGCTGTTCAGGTCCATGTGAGAGCAGATAACGCGGATGCCGCATCGCGACAAGCACGAGCCTTGGCGCAGCCCGCCGCAGCCTGCTAGAAGCGCCGCGACTTGAAGGAGCGCAAGATGAGCAACAACTGGCCCCGGCACGACATGAGCTTCCTCGGCGGCCGCCGCCAGCGACGCCTGCGCCGCACCGGCTGGATGCGCAACATGGTGCGCGAAACAGTGCTGACCCCGCATGACCTGATCCTCCCGATCTTCATCGAGGGCGGAACCGGCACCCGCAGCCAGATCACGACCATGCCGGGCGTTGAACGCGTCAGCGTGGACCTCGCCGTGGAGGTGGCACGCGCCGCCGCCTCGGAGGGTATTCCTGCTCTCGCCATCTTCCCCAACACCGAAGACGAGCGCCGTAACGAGGACGGCTCCGAGGCCTACAACCCCGACAATCTCACCGGCCGGGCCCTGCGCGCCATCAAGGAGAAGGTCCCCGAGATCGGCCTCATCACCGACGTGGCCCTCGACGAGTATTCATCCGACGGGCAGGACGGGCTCGTTCGCGACGGCGAGATTCTTAACGACGAAACCGTGGAAGTGATGGTCCGTGCCGCCTTGATGCAGGCGAGGGCCGGGGCCGACATCATTGCTCCGTCCGACATGATGGACGGGCGCGTCGCCGCCATCCGCGCTGCGCTCGACGAGGAGGGCTTCGATCAGGTGGCGATAATGAGCTATTCCGCCAAGTTCGCGTCGGCCTTCTATGGCCCCTTCCGCGAGGCGGTCGGCTCGGGCAGCCGCCTCAAGGGGGATAAACGCACCTACCAGCTCGACTATGCCAACACCGAGGAAGCCATGCGGGAGGTCGAGCAGGACATCGCAGAGGGCGCCGACATGGTCATGGTAAAGCCGGGGATGCCCTACCTCGACATCGTGCGACGCACTCGCGACGAGTTCGACGTCCCTGTCTTCGCCTACCAGGTGAGCGGCGAGTATGCGATGCTGAAGCTGGCCGCGGCGGCTGGCGCCATCGATGGCGAGGCGGCGATGATGGAGAGCCTGATGGCCTTCAAGCGCGCCGGCTGTGACGGGATCCTCAGCTATTTTGCGCTCGAGGCCGCGCGCAGGCTGAACAGTTAGGCCTGATTGTGCCGGGACGTGTCGCACAATTCACGTCCCTGCCACTTGCACTCATCCCGACGGTCCCCATCTTTCGCTGATGACTGAGGGCAAGGCCGTGACCGACCATCTCCCCGATCCTTCTTCTGCACCCGAACTTTTCGAAGGCGTGCTGTTGCGGCGCGCCATCGCGTGGCTGATCGATTGTGCCATCATCGGGGCAATTACCATTGCAGCCCTGCTGGTTGGCCTCCTGATTGGCGTACTCACACTCGGCGTGGGGCTTCTTGCGCTTCCGGTCATCATCCCGGTCGCGATCCTCGGCTACTATGCTGTGACGCTCGGCTCGGCCATGCGCGCCACCGTCGGCATGCGGGCGATGGACATCGTCCTCACACCGGTTCGCGGCCGGCCGCTCGATGGCTGGGCTATCCTTGTCCATCCCCTGCTGTTCTGGGTGACGGTCTGGATCAGTTGGCCGTTCTCGATCCTCTTTGCCCTGTTCACGCCCCGCCAGCAGATGATCCATGATCTCATCGTTGGCACGCTGATGCTGCGGCGCTCGCCCATGCAGCGCCATTGGCGCACCCGATCTGCGTGATCGCCAGGCCATTGCCGGCCGGCCTGCCGGCGGCTAGATTGATCGGGTCGCTCGCAGGCCCTCAATGACTGATCAGACGCCCGAGAACACCCAGCTCTTCCTGACGGCCGCGATGCCGTGCCCCTACCTGCCGGGCCGGCAGGAGCGCAAGCTCTTTACCCATCTGACCGGCCGCCGCGCGGCATCGCTGCACCATCTGCTCAGCGACAATGGCTTCCGTCGCAGCCAGAACCTGATTTACCGACCGGCCTGTGACGGCTGCTCCGCCTGCCAGTCCGTGCGCATCGTGGCGCAGGAGTTCGCGCCCACGAAGCGCTATCGACGCGTGCTGCGCCTCAACGCCGACATTGCAGTCGAAGTCTGCCAGCCCCGCGCCACCGCCGAGCAGTTCGCCCTGTTCAAGCGCTACCTGGATACTCGACACGCGGGCGGCGGCATGACCCAGATGAGCTTCGTCGACTATGAGTACATGGTCGAGGACACGCCGGTGCAGACCGTGGTGGTCGAATACCGCCTCTCCACGCACCCAGCCCGCCCACTTGTCGCAGTGGCACTCACCGACGTGATGCCCGACGGTCTCTCCATGGTCTACAGCTTCTATGACCCGGCCCTTGACCATCGTGGCCTCGGCAACCTGCTGATCCTGGACCATATCCATCAGGTGCAGTTGGCGGGCCTCGCCTATGTCTACCTGGGGTACTGGGTGAAGGATTCGCCCAAGATGGCCTACAAGGGCCGCTTCCACCCCCTGGAGGTGCAGCGTGGGACGCTCGGGTGGCGTCGCCTCGACTAGCCAACGCGGTGGAGGAGGGAGCGATCACGCCCCCCTGATCCTCATCCGGTGAAGCGGTTGTTCCGCGGGAACCCGGTCGGCGGTTGCCGGCCTGCATCGGCCCTGTTGCCGAGCCATTCGCCGAGTTCGGGCAGCGTCTTCGTGTACGTCCTGCCCGAGGAATCGGTCCAGGTCAGCCCGCTGGCCGACGGGAAGGTCTTGAGGTCGGATAGCCCGCCGTCCTTGTATTTCTGCAGCCGCACGCCCTTGCCGCGCGACATTTCGGGCAGTTGCTCCAGCGGGAACACCACCATCTTGCGGTTCTCGCCAATGATGGCGACCATGTCCCCCTCCACAGGGGCGATCAGCCGTGCCTCCTCGGCGTCGCTCAGGTTGAGCACCTGCTTACCCTTGCGGGTGTTGGCAATCAGTTCGTCCTCGGCGACCACGAAGCCGTCGCCCTTGCGAGAGGCAACGACGCGTTTGCGGCCAGGGCGGTAAACGAACAGCTCGACGATGTCCTGCCCTTCGTCCATGTCCACCATCAGCCGCACCGGTTCACCCTGGCTGCGGCCTCCTGGCAGGCGATCACCTGCAAGGGTGAACACCTTTCCGCCCGTCGAGAGCAGCAGCAGCTTGTCCGTTGTCTGCGCATGGATGAGGAGCTTCAGACGGTCTCCCGTCTTGAAGCCCTTGTCATCGATGTCGCTCGTGTGGCCCTTCATCGAGCGGATCCAGCCCTTCTCGGAGAGGATCACCGTGATCGGCTCGCGCTCGATCATCTGCGATGCGACCTCATCATGGTCGATCTCGGTCGCTGCCGCGAATGTAGTCCTGCGACGCCAGACTGGGTGAGGCGTCACGCCGTCCTTCTCGAACTTGGGATACGCCTTCTTCAGGTCGGCAATCTGCTTGGCGATCTCGCCCCACTGCCGACGCTCCGAAGCGACCAGGCCGTTGAGGTGCGCCTGTTCTTCGCTGAGGTTCTTGTGCTCTGTCCTGAGCTCGATTTCCTCGAGCTTGCGGAGGGAGCGAAGCCGCATGTTGAGAATGGCTTCCGCCTGGTTCTCGGTCAGCTTGAAAGCCGCCATCAGGGAGGCCTTCGCGTCGTCCTCCTCGCGGATGATGCGGATCACCTCGTCGAGGTTCAGGTAGGCGATGATGTAGCCGTCGAGCACTTCAAGCCGGCGCGCGATCTCGCCCAGCCGATGGTTGGTACGGCGGACAAGGACATCCTTGCGGTGCTCAAGCCAGGCGACGATGGCCTCCTTGAGGCTCATCACGCGCGGGACGACGCCCCGGTCGAGCACATTCATGTTCAGGCTGATGCGTTGCTCGAGGTCGCTGAGCTTGAACAACTGCTCCATCAGGATCACGGGGTCGACCGTGCCCGCACGAGGCTCGATGACCAGCCGGATGTCGTCGGCGCTCTCGTCACGGATGTCCTTGAGCAGGGGCAGCTTCTTGTTCAGCAGCAGCTCGGCGATCTTCTCGATCAGCTTGGATTTCTGAACGCCGTAGGGGATCTCCGTGACGACGATCTGGTAGACCCCACGCCCCTTATCCTCGCGCACCCAGCGGGCCCGCAACCGGAACGAGCCGCGGCCCGTCTCATAGGAGTTTCGGATGGACCCTTCGCTCTCGACCAGCACGCCACCGGTCGGAAAATCCGGGCCCGGAATGTAGTGCATGAGGTCAGCGGTCGTCGTCGCGTCGCGCCCGTTGTTGATCAGGTGAAGTGCGGCGTCGCAGATCTCGGCAACGTTGTGCGGCGGGATCGAGGTCGCCATACCCACTGCGATGCCCTGGGCGCCGTTGGCGAGCAGATTTGGGAAGTTCGCCGGCACGACGACCGGCTCTTCGCTCGATCCGTCATAGGTGGGCTTGAAATCGACAGCGTCCTCGCCGATGCCCTCCATCAGGCGCATGGCCACATCGGTCATGCGCGTCTCGGTGTAGCGCATGGCCGCGGCGCCATCGCCATCGATATTGCCGAAGTTCCCCTGGCCGTCGGCCAGCGGATAGCGCATCGAAAAGTCCTGCGCGAGGCGCACCAGCGCGTCATAGATGGACTGGTCGCCGTGCGGATGGAACGAACCCATCACATCGCCGACCACCTTCGCTGACTTCTTGTAGGCACCGTCGGGGTCGAGCCGAAGCAGCCGCATGCCGTGTAGTATTCGGCGATGCACAGGCTTCAGGCCGTCACGCGCATCGGGCAGGGCGCGCTGCGTGATGGTGGACAGGGCATACGAGAGATAGCGTTCTTCGAGTGCTCGGCGAAGATCGACGACTTCATTGTCCTCGCCGGCCGCGGGCCGTGTTTTGTCGTCACTCATCGGGCGGTCAGGGTCATGCGAATCATCATGTGGGCACTATATCCGCAACCCCACCGAAATGAGGTGCCCCAAGGCCGCAGGCCCGGGGAGCCGGCGTACCGGCGGGACCTGTCCTTCTTGCGCCGGCGATCCCAACCGACGATTGTTCTCCCATGCATCGCCTGGTCCTGATCCGGCACGCCAAGTCCGACTGGAGCATTCCTGGTCTGTCGGATCACGAACGCCCGTTGGCGCCCAGCGGCAAACGAGCGGCCCGCTGGGTCGGCGAGGTGCTTCGGTCTGAGGGGTGGCTGCCCGATCTGGTGCTGTGCTCAACCGCGACACGCGCCCGCCAGACAGTGGAGTTCGCCGGCCTCGACGCACCGGTTCGCTTCCTGCACGAAATCTACGGGAGCATGAACGGCAACTTCATCGACATCATCCGGCGCAATGGCGGCGACTCGGACACTTTGGCACTGATCGGTCACAATACGGGGATCGAGACGACAGCCTTGTTGCTCGCGGAGGGGGAGGCGGATTTTGCGGGCTATCCCACCGCCGCCGTCGCGGTGCTGGATTTCGCCATCCACTCCTGGTCGGACCTTCTGGAAGGGACCGGTCGGGTCACAGCCTTTCGCCGCCCGGACATGCAGGGGTAGGGCGCCCGGTACGGGCGCCCAGTCCAGCTACAGCCGGCAAAGGTGACGCCGGCCGTCGTAGCCGAGGAACGTGTCGGTCCTCGGGTCATAGGAGCGATAGCGGGCCTCGCACGCCGCGACGTGATTGTAGTAGTAGCCACGGTCATAGGTGATGTTTCGATCGCGCTCTAGACCGGAAGCGAGGGCGGCTCCGACCGCGAAACCGAAGATGCCTGCGGCAAAGTTGCCGGGGTTCGGCCCGTCCCACCCTCTCCAGTGGCGGTGGTGACGGTGGTGCCGGTTATGGCGGGCAGGGACCCAACACGCCCTTTGGTTGGCCATGCATTGGTCGGCCGACACGCGGTCGTTGTGACGGAAGTTCATGCTGGCGGCCTCGGCCGGCAGCGGCATTGCCATGACGCCGGCCAGAACGGTCGCAACAGCAGCGGAAGCGATTTTGCGCATGAGGGTGTCTCCAAGAAGTTCTCTCGTTGACGCTTGGACAGGGAAACGGCCCGGTTCCCGGATGGTTGCCGCCAAGGGCTTCCGCCAGTTGCACAAACCTGCGATACTGAACGTGTTCGCGCGACTGGCGAGAGAGATGGGGCACCATCGGGAAACGCGAACTTGAGAGCGCCGCTCGCCTGGGCACCCCGTCGAAACGTAGTGGGAGCCCGTATGAAGCCCAGAAGCCTCAACCATCGCCCGGCTGTCCCCAGCCTTGGATTTCACTCGGTGCCCGTGCTACAGGCGGGCCAGCCGAATTGCCGTCGTTTTTCTTGCCTCGGGAGACGCCCATGAGCGCCGTCGCGAACCTTCCGCTCTTTCCCCGTTTCTTCTCAAACACCCTCGCCGAAACCGACCCCGAGATCGCCGAAGCGATCACGCTGGAACTCGGCCGCCAGCAGCACGAGATTGAGCTGATCGCATCCGAGAACATCGTGTCGCGGGCAGTGCTCGAGGCGCAGGGCTCGATCATGACCAACAAGTATGCCGAGGGTTATCCGGGCAAGCGCTACTATGGTGGCTGTCAGTACGTCGATATCGCCGAGAACCTGGCTATCGAGCGCGCGAAGGAACTCTTCGGTGCCGCCTTCGCCAACGTCCAGCCGAACTCCGGCTCTCAGATGAATCAGGCCGTGTTCCTGGCCCTGCTCGAGCCCGGCGACACCTTCATGGGCCTGGACCTCAACTCGGGTGGCCACCTGACCCACGGCTCGCCGGTCAACATGAGCGGTAAGTGGTTCAAGGTCGTGTCCTACGGCGTTCGCCAGGACGATCACCTGCTGGACATGGACGAGGTTGCAGCCAAGGCACGCGAACACAGGCCCAAGCTCATTCTCGCGGGCGGTACGGCGTACTCGCGCGAATGGGACTGGGCGCGATTCCGCGAGATCGCCGATGAAGTCGGCGCCTACCTGATGGTCGACATGGCCCATATCGCGGGCCTCGTCGCCGGTGGCGTCCATCCGTCTCCGGTGCCGCACGCACATGTGGTGACCACCACCACGCACAAGAGCCTGCGCGGCCCGCGTGGGGGCATGATCCTCTCCAACGACGAGGCGATCGCCAAGAAGATCAACTCCGCTGTCTTCCCCGGCCTGCAGGGCGGGCCGCTGATGCATGTCATCGCCGCCAAGGCGGTCGCCCTCAAAGAAGCGTTGCAGCCCGAGTTCAAGGCTTACGCGAGGCAGGTCGTGGCAAACGCCCGTGCGCTCGCTGCGACTCTCGTCGAGGAGGGGCTCCAGGTGGTGTCAGGCGGCACCGACAACCATCTCATGCTGGTCGATCTCCGGCCCAAGAACGCGACCGGTAAGCGGGCCGAGCAGGCCCTCGGCCGGTCGTTCATAACCTGCAACAAGAATGGCATCCCGTTCGACCCGGAGAAGCCGTTTGTCACCTCCGGTATCCGTCTCGGGACCCCGGCGGGTACCACGCGTGGGTTCGGTGAGGCCGAGTTCCGCGAAATCGGCAAGCTGATCGTCGAGGTGCTGGACGGCCTGCGCGAAGCCAACTCCGACGAGGGTAACGCCATCGTCGAGGCCGCGGTGCGCGAGAAGGTGAAGGCTCTCACGGCCCGCTTCCCGATCTACGCCGACTGAGGAATTCGGAATGCGCTGTCCCTATTGCGGAAACGACGACACGCAGGTCAAGGACAGCCGCCCGACTGAGGATTCCAACGCGATCCGTCGCCGCCGCATCTGTCCCAGCTGCGGCGGTCGCTTCACGACCTTCGAGCGTGTGCAGCTGCGAGAGCTGATGGTTGTCAAGAAATCCGGACGTCGGGTCCCGTTCGACCGGGACAAGCTCGCCCGGTCCGTCGGAACGGCGCTACGCAAGCGCGACGTCGAACCCGAGCGGGTGGACCGCATGATATCCGGCGTGGTCCGCCAGCTCGAGAGCCTCGGCGAGAGCGAGGTCACGTCCGACCAGATCGGCGAGTTCGTCATGGAAGGGCTCAAGGGCCTCGACGACGTGGCGTTCGTACGCTTTGCCTCCGTCTACAAGAACTTTTCCGCGGCCGACGATTTCCGCTCGTTTCTGACCGAGCTCGGAGACGATGACCGCAACCAGCCCAATCACGATGATTGAAATTGCCCCCCGCCCGGGCAGGGCGTATTGCGGTGGCAGCATAGACTTACTCCAGACTCCCAGTGACCATGGCCGATCATAAACCCCGAGATCCAACGCAGCCTCGCACCGCAAACCAGCGAGGTGCGGCCCGGCTGGCTGCCGTTCAGGCTCTCTACCAGATGGATGTCGGCCGCCAGTCCCTGGAGGACACGCTCAGCCAGTTCAGCGCCATTCATGTAGGCCGCGAGATCGAGGGCGAGGAGTACCTGCCTGCCGATGCCGATTTTTTCCGGCAGATTGTTACTGGCGTTATCAAGGCTCAGTTGCAGATTGACCCCGCTGTAGACAACGCACTGGTGGATGCGTGGCCGATGGGCCGTATTGATGCGACGCTCCGCGCCATACTTCGTGCCGCTGCATTTGAGCTTCTGAAGAGGCGGGATATCCCATCGCGTGTCGTCATTACGGAATACGTTGACGTTGCTAAGGCCTTCTATGAAGACGAGGCCCCGAAGATGGTCAACGCCGTGCTCGACCAGGTCGCCAAGACGGCTGGTCGGGACAATGATCCGGCCAAGGTGAGGTAAGCGCCACAGGAGGACGGACCCCACGTCGTCGAAGTTCTTGCGGGAGCTTCGCGACGGGTGTCATTACGTCCAGGCCGGGGCGGGCGTGCACCGCCATCCTGTTGGGCGTCGGCCGGAAGGCGCGTCCCATCGCCATGCGTGCCGGCTTCTTGAGCCCGGAAGCGGGTACTCCCAGCTGCCGGGGCATGGATGCGTCGCAGATCGTCAGATCGAGCTGATGATCGACTCGAGGAACGTGCGGTCCTGCCCGTAGGAGGGCGTGCGGCGGCTGTCGATGGTGAAGGACTTGCCGTCCTTGATGCCGAGGCGCTCGGTGTCGACTACCTTGCCCTTCTTGTCGAAATACACGACGAGAAGCGTACGCTCTTTGCTCAGCTGCATCCCGAACGCGGTCTGCTGGACCTTTTCACCGAGGTAGTACCACGCATTTTCCGTGGTAAAGCTGTTCG
>JAEYZJ010000218.1 GCA_023430705.1 Pseudomonadota bacterium
CGGATCGCGCACGATCACGTCCGCCGAAGCATGCCCGACGGCATTGGCGGACCAGGCCATGGCCATCAGCCGAACAGTCCCATTGAAGTCGGGCATATCGAAGCGCACCGTCGCCGTGCCGTCCGGCTCGACTTCGATGATGCCCGTGTGCATGGCGACGAGCACGGTTGTCGCCGGGGGCGTGCCGAGGCGCGAAGCGCCCTCGTCGCCACCCGAACGCAGAGCCCCGGGGGTACCCTGCATCGGGTCGATCAGCTGCCCGTAGAGGTCGCGGAATTCCATGCCGAGCTGGCGCTGGCCGAAGAAGTACCCGTCCGGATCCGGCACCTGGAACTTCGTGAGGTTGAGGATGCCGAGGTCTACGGCGGCGACCGCCACGTATGCCTTCTGCCCGGGACTTGCGTTCAACGTCACGGTCGCCTCGAGCGGCTGGCGCGGCAACGCCACCTCCGGCGCCTCGATCGACACGTCGAACTTCATGTCGCCGGGGTCCACATCGGCATAGGCGAGGCCGAGCGCGCGCGCCGGCATGCGCTTGGCCGCGGCTTTGGCCGGCCGGTACAGCATCGCCGTCACGTAGGCACCCGGCCCCCAGTCATCGGTCACCTGCAGTTCAACCGACGTCCCACTTTCGGGCACCTCTACTGCCTGAATGTCGATGATCCTGTCGTCGACCACCAGCACCAGCGCCGTCCCCGCGAATTGCGGGTCGAGTTTCAGCACCGCGGTGTCGCCTGAACGATAAGCCTCCTTGTCGAGCGCCACTGACAGCGTGTCCGGCGTGTCGGAGCCGGCTTCTGGATAGTAGTAGCCGGCATAGAACTCGTAGGTCGTCGACGTGTCCGCGCCCGTCACTTCCAGCCGGTAAAGGCCCCAGTCGACCCTCGCTGAAACTTCCACCGGTCCCGCGGCCTCGGCGTCCACCACGCCGTTCGCCACCTCGCGGCTGGTCGTCACACCTTCCCACTTCCAGGTACCGTTGCTGCGGTACCACTGGTAGTTTGTCTCGACGCGCGACAGGCTCCATTCGAGCCCGGCCCTGTCGACAGTCTTGCCGTCGGGCCCAACCACGATGATATCGAAGCCGGCCTCGCTGCCTTCCTGCAGCCCGTCAGCCGATGCGAAGGTCGGCTTCACGCCGATCCGATCCGTCGTCGCCTCGACCGGCCGGGTCAGGCTGCGCTCAACGGCGCGGCCGTTGGTGTCCACCAGCCGCATGATCAGTTGCGCCTCGAGCGGCTTCGTTGTGGCCTGCGGCAGGCTGACCGTCACCTCGGTCGTGGCATTGCCGTCGGCATCCGTCGTCCCCACCACCCCAAGGGGTTCTCGCGACACCTGGAACGGATCGTCGAGCCGACCGAAGGCATAGCCCGGGAAGCCCGGCAGCGACGCCACCGGGCGCAGCACGACATCCGCCTCCACGGCGAGGTCCGGGGCCGTCGCGCCATAGAGATACTTCGCCGCGACCGCGACCTCCGTCACCTCGTCGGGCACGACCGGCTGGTCGGAAGCGCTTATCTCGAAAGCCAGCCGCTCGGGCTCGAAGTCCTCGACGAGAAAGCTCACCGTGGTCAGCGGTGTCGCCTTCGGGTCGGCATAGATCCGCGCCGACCACGAACCGCGCATCGCCTCGGGCGCCAACTCGATCGGCTGGAAATAGCCGCCGGCTCCTCCGTCGCTGACGACCACCGTTTCGCCAATCACTCCGTCCGGTCGCTGCACCTCCAGGGTGAGCGGCAATCCGGCGACCGCCCTGGCATGCACGTCACGCAGGAGCGCAGTAATGAACACCGTCTCGCCCGGCCGGTACACGCCGCGCTCGGTCGTCGCGAACATGTCGAGCGGCCCCGGCGAGGGCCGCCCCTCGACACCGCGGTCGGTCAGATCGAAACCCGCCTTCGACACATCGAGAAAGGCATAGTCTTCTGCGTTGCCCGTCTCGACCACGATCAGTTGTGGCGCGCGTCCGCCTTCCCCGCGCGCCAGCCCCGGCGCAAAAACGGCCCTGCCTTCCGCATCGGTCACTGTTTCGCCGAGTATCTCGTTGTTCACCGCGACCAGCCGCACCTTGGCGCCCATCACCGGTTGCGCGCTGGTCAGAGAGCGCACGAATGCGTGCATGCCGTCTTCGCCCGTGACCGACGTAAGCCCGAGATCCGTTACGATGAACCACTGCGTCGCAAGTTCACGCCAGAATTCCTCCTGGGTGCCGCTGACCCTCGCCGTCACGACATACGCGCCCGGCTGCAGGTCGGTGATCGCCTCACGCACGGGGATGGCGGTGACGCCCAGCGCGTTCGGTGCACCCTGCGCCAGATCCACGGTGCCTTCCCAGATCTTCTCGCCGTAGGAGTTGGCGACGTCCTCGGCGGAATAGCCGTCGAGCGTTCGCTGGAAGATGCCGTTGCGGACCGCCGTCGCGATGTTGCGGTCGCCGATCCGGTAGATCACGGCGTCTGCCGACCTGGCGTTGACCGAGGTGATGGGCAAACCTCCGCCGAGACCAGCCGGCATCACGTAGGCGTTGTTGGCAAAGCCGACGAACGGCGCACGGTCGGGCACGTAAAGGTCAAGCTCGACGTCCGAACGAAGCTGTTCGCCTGCCGCCGACGGCAGCCCTGCCCTGAATTTGATGTGGTAGCGCCGGCCGTGCTCCACGCCGGTGATGCAGATCTGGCTCTGGTCGCTCTCGACCGCGACGGTCGGCGCATTGTCGACCACCACATAGCTCGAAAGGTCCGTCTCCCCTGTCGCCAGCGGATCGGAGAACACCGCGCAGATACGTGGCGTCGCCGCCTCGGCGTCCACCTGGTTGGAGGTCACGCGGAATCCCCGCTCGGCTACCAGCCTGTCGAGCCGCGCCTGCAACTGGGTATCGTCCACCAGCCGCAGGCTCATGCGATAGGTCGCGATCGCTTCGCGCCACATCTCGCGCCGCTGGAGTGCCTTGCCGAGTGCGGCCAGCGCCGTCGCCCTCTCGCGTGGCGTTTCCGCCAACACGTAGGAGTTAAGCGCCGCATACGAGCCGTTGACCGCGAGATCATAGGTCCCGTTGCCGGCGGTCGCCTCGATGTCGGCCCGCTTGTCGAGCTCTGCGGCGAGCTTCAGCCACAGGCCCGGATCGTTCTTCACTATGGCCAGCGCCTGCCGGTAGGACACCATCGCAGCGGAGGGGTTGTTCTCGCCCGAGGCTTCGTCCCCGGCCATCACCAGGTCATTGTAGGTCAGGCCAGGAGGCGGCGGATCGGTCTGCGGCAGGTTGTTGGCGAAGTAGACTGCCGAGTCATAGAGGTCCCGCGCCGGAAATGGCAGCCCATTGACCCGCTCTGTGACGAGCTCGTCCCGGGTCGGGTTGAACTCCACACGGCCCGAGGTTGCACCCTTGAAAGACTGCTCGGTGCCCACCTGCCCCTTGATGAAGCACCACTTCGACTTCTCGTTGAAAGTGAAAGCCCGGCACAGCCTGTCGTCGGTGCATTCGGCCTGGCACTGGTCGAGTGTCACGCCCTTGCGCAGGGAGTAGTCGAACCCCGGCAGATCGGTATCGGGCAGCAGCGTGATGCTCCGCTCCTGCGCCTGGATGGGACCGAGAGTGATGAAAATGCCGGCCACAAGCCACAGTACGGACTGAACAAGCCGCTTCATCACTCTCACCCTCGAACCCGTTGTCTGACGCAAGCCTACCGTAAAGAGGATGTGCCCTGAACGACAAATGAATGACGCCTCGGCACCGACGAGATACCCGAAGTCAGGGCTTTCCCCTCCATCGCCTGATTTTTTAAATCCATTTGACTTAATAAGATCTGCGGCGCAGTCTCGCCTGAGTTCGGGAGGGCGGGGCTTGGGCCTGCGGGGGACGAACCAGGAATTCGGTAGGCCGTACAATCGGCGGATCGTGCTCGAAGCGATCCGTGCCAGCGGTCCCACCACTCGAGGCCGCGTCGCCGACGAGGTCGGCCTCACCGTCCAGACCGTCTCCACCATCATCCGCGAACTCGAGGAGCAGGGCTTCATCCTTTCCGAGAAGGAGGAGCCGCGTGGCCGTGGCCTCCCCCCGACGACAGTGCGCATCAATCCCGGGGGCGGTTATGCCATCGGCATCTACATCACCCCGCTCGGCATCGACGCCTCCCTCATCAATCTGGCCGGCGAAGTCATCGGCAGCGTCCATCGCACTGCCCCACAGGCAACGCCGGACGAGGCCTTCTTTCTCATCGGCAGCATGGTTGCAGAGCTTCGGGTGCTGCGCGTCGGCGCCCGAATGCTCGGCGTCGGCCTTTCCCTGCCCGGCCCCTTCGGCGTCGAGTCGATGAGCTTTGTGGGTCCGACCACGATGGTCGGCTGGAACAATGTCGAGCTGCGGGAGCGACTGGCCGAAGTCACCGGGTTGCCCGCCTTCATCGAGTCGGACATGGCCGCCGCCGCCCTCGGCGAGCGGCTCTACGGCCGGGGCGCCGAGTTCTCGGATTTCTACTATCTGTTCGTGGGCGTGGGCCTCGGCGGCATCATGGTGCACGAGGGCGTCGCGCAACGCGGAGCCTGGGGCAACGCCGGCGAGATCAGCCACATCCCTGCCGTGCCCGATGGCGAGCCATGCCCCTGCGGCAACCGCGGCTGCCTCGAGCGTTACGTATCTCTGGATGCCTTCGCACGCCGTGGCCTGAGCGAGGCCGCCTACGCCGACCTCGTTGCGCCGCAGTTGCTCAATGCAATCGTCACGATCGAGAACCTGTTCGATCCTGAGACCGTCATCCTGGGCGGAATCGCGCCCGAGCGGCTCACCACCGAGCTCGCCCGGGTTGCCGCCGTGCTGCCCAACTCTGTGGCCGCGCGTCGGGATCGCAAGGTGCCGCGTCTTGTCGTCTCGAACGGGGGCCCTCACACGGTCCTCCGCGGCGCTGCGGCGCTGGCTGTGACCGGCGTTCTCTCTCCACGTTTCGGCCAATTGTTCGCACGTGGCCGCGACCAGACCAAGGGCCTAGCTGCATGACCGCGTACGAGCCGCTCCTCGTCCTCGAGGACATAAGGAAGAGCTACGGCGCCATCGAGGCGTTGAAGGGTATCAGCTTCACCATTGGCAGGGGTGAGGTCGTGGCACTGCTCGGCGACAACGGTGCCGGCAAGTCGACGCTGGTCAAGATCATCTCCGGGGGGCTCGTTCCCACCGGCGGCCGCATGCTCTTTGACGGCCGGGAGTTCCTGGCGAGGTCTCCCTCCGAGGCCAAAGCCGCCGGCATCGAGACCGTCTACCAGGACCTGTCGCTCGCGACCAATGTGGACGTCGTCGCCAACTTCTTCATGGGTCGCGAACTCACGCGGCGTGTCATGGGCATCCCCGTCCTCGACGAAAAGGCGATGGAAGCAGTCGTTGCCCAGGCGCTCGACAGTGCCGGTACCCGTATCCCCTCGCTTCGCACCAGGGTTGAGCATCTGTCGGGCGGTCAGCGCCAGGCCATCGAGCTCAACCGGTTCGTGCACTGGGGCGGCAAGCTGGTCCTGCTCGATGAACCCTTCGCCGCACTCGGCGTCGAGCAGACCCGCCGCGGTCTCGAGATGATCCGCGCCGTCGCCGCCCAGGGCATCGGCGTCGTCATCATCACGCACATCATGCAACAGGCCTTCCAGGTCGCCGATCGCATCGTCGTCATCCGGCAGGGGGTGGTGGCCGGCGACGTGCCAACCAGGGATACGAGCCCGGATGCGGTCGTCCGCATGATCACCGGGGAAACGCTTGCCGCTGCCGGAGCGGCAGGCTGAGGGACAGGGAATCCGGCACTAGGAGCGAACGAAATGAAGCGAATACTTCTGTCCGCCTTCGCCGTTCTGGCCTTGGCGCTCGCCATGCTGACGCCTGCCTTCGCCCAGTCAAAGGGCAAGGTCTACTACCTCGTACCCACGCTTCTCGACGAGTTCCAGACCGGCTCGGTCTCGGCGCTCGAGACCTTCCTCAAGCAGGTCGGCTACGAGGTCCAGACGCTCAACGCCGACAACAAGACCGACGTCCAGCAGTCGCAGATGAACGACGTCATCGCCCTGAAACCGGCCGCCATCATCCTCGCCGCGGTTGATTTCAACGCGCTCAAGCCCTCCATCGAAGCCGCCATGGCCGCAGGCATCCCCGTGGTCGAGTTCGACCGGCAGATCACCTCAACGCCTTCGTCCTTCACCTCGGTCGCTGGCACCATCGAGATCGGGCACATCGCCGCCGAGCAGGCCGAGAAGCTGCTGACGGAGAAGAATGGCTCACCCAAGGGCAAGATTCTGCAGATCCTGGGCGACCCCGGCGATCCCTATACCCTCGACATCCAGAAGGGCTTCGAGGAAAAGATGGCGGCGTTCCCGGACGTCCAGATCATCACACTGCCCGCCATGCAGTGGGAGGCCAGCAACGCTGGCACCATTGCAGCCGATCAGTTGGTCGCCAATCCCGACATTGACCTCATCTTCAGCCACGCCGCCCACCTCTCGGTGGCTGTCGTCGCGGCCCTCGAAGCCGCCGGCAAGCAGCCAGGCGACATCATGCTGATGAGTTCGAACGGCGCCCCCGTCGGGCTCGACCTCATCCGCAAGGGCTGGCTCAACGTCGAGGTGGAGCAGCCGCTCTACGCCCAGGCCGCTGCTGTTGCCGCTTTCATGGACAAGATCGTCTCCAAGGCCGAGATCGCACCGGGGGAGTACGACATCATCGGCCTCACCGGCACCGTCACCAACGAAGCCTGGGGGCCCAACATCAAGCTGCCGGGCGCCGCGATCGACAAGTCGAACGTCGACGACCCCAAGTTCTGGGGCAACCTCAAGCCACCGACCGATACGGTGAAGTCGATCGAGTGACAGGGTCCGATCCCGCAACCGGCTACCCTCCCACTGGCGCGGAGGGTGGCCGGTTGAGCCGCCCAGATGCCAAATCCGAGCCCCCGCAGAGCATGACCACAAACACCCGCCGTACACTCGAATTCCTGCTCGACAACCTCGTCTGGGTCATTCTGATCGCTGTCCTGGCGGTGTTCTCGATCTTCATTCCCAACTACTTCCAGCCGGGCATCTTCGCCAACATCATCGAGGCCTCCTCGGTGCTGGGAGTGATGTCGATCGGGCTCGCGCTGGTCATCATCGCTGGCAACATGGACCTCTCGGTCGAATCCGTGGCCGCGCTCAGCGCCATGACTGTAGGCATCCTGTTCTGCTCGGCGGGCATCGGGCAGGGCATCGTGCTCGAGCCGCAGTGGCTGGCAGCCCCCGTTTCGCTTTTCGTCGGTGTTGCCGTCGGGGGACTCGTCGGCGCCTTCAACGGTCTACTCATCGTCAAGGTGAAGATGAATGCGTTCATCGTGACGCTGGCGAGCTACATCTGGGTGCGTGGCCTCGTCCTTGCCATTTCGGGCGGCCGCTCCGCCCAGGACCTCGCTCCCGCAATCCGCTGGTTCGGCATCACCCGCATCCTCGGCCTGCCGATCACCGCCTGGATCGCCATCCTGTGCTTCATAGTCTTCTCCTTCATCATGGCGAAGACGCGCTTCGGCCGGCACCTCCTGATCATCGGCGGTAACGAGAACGCCGCCTTCCGCGCCGGCATCAAGGTGGATCGCATCCTGATCCTCTCCTTCGTCCTCGCAGGCGCCATCGCCGGTCTCGCGGGGTGGCTGCTGGTCATCCGCACGTCGGGCGCTACTGCCAACCTCGGTATCGGGCTGCTGTTCAATGCCTTCGCTGCCGTGGTCATCGGGGGCATCAGCCTCAAGGGCGGCGTCGGCACCCTGCCCGGCGTCTATGCCGGCGTGCTGCTGCTCTCGGCCATAAACACCGCCATCAACCTGATGGGTCTGCCGCCCACTTCGACCCAGCTCATCCACGGCCTGCTTGTCCTCGCCGCGGTACTGCTCGACGCGTTCAAGCTGCAGCTGAGGCAGAAACTCGCATGACAGGACGTCTCGAAAACAAGGTTGCCCTCGTCATCGGCGCGGCACGGGGCATCGGCAGGGCCACCGCCCTCCGCTTCGCCGAGGAGGGAGCGCGCGTCATCATCGCCGATACCGAGCGTGACACCGGTGAGGCGAGCGCCGCCGAAATCGGCGCGGTCTTTATCCATCTCGACATCTCGCGGCTTGCAGACGCCGAGGCCGCGGTCGATTTCGCCGTCCAGCGCTTCGACCGGCTCGACATCGTCGTCCAGAATGCCGGCATATATCCCTGGCAGTTGCTCGAGCAGACCTCGGTCGAAGACTGGGACCGCGTCATGGCCGTCAACCTCCGCGGCAGCTTCATCGCCGCCCGGGCCGCGCTGAAGCCGATGAAGACGCAGCGTTCTGGCCGCATCCTCTTCACCTCATCGATAACCGGCCCGCACGTAACGAGCCCCGGCCACGGCCACTACTCGGCGACAAAGGCCGGCATCAACGGCCTGATCCGAGCCGCAGCGCTCGAGTTCGCGGGTTACGGGATCACAGTGAACGGCGTAGAGCCAGGCAACATCATGACCGAGGCGATGCAACTGCACCGCTCGCCCGAATTCATCAAGGGAATGGAGGACGCTATCCCGCTCGGACGCCTCGGCAGCCCCCGCGACGTCGCAAACGCCTTCCTCTTCCTCGCTTCCGACGAAGCCGCCTACATCACCGGCACCACCATCGTGGTGGACGGCGGCCAGCTTTTGCCCGAAGGCTCCGACTTCCGCATCATGCCCGACCGTGCGTAGGACGGTGGCTACAGGTCCACGACCATGAACGTCGTGTGCCGAGGGAGTGCTTCGTGCTCCAGCACCTCGAAGCCCAGGGTCCGATAGAACGTCTGCGCTCCATGGTTCACGGGGCTCACCTGCAGGTGCATCCCCTCCGCACCCGCCTCCCGGAGCCGGTTCATCAGGTATCGCATCCCGCGCGTTCCGATCCCCCGCCCCCTCGCCTCCTCGAGCAGGTCGATATGCCCGTGCGCAGGATAGGGGTACAGTTGTGGCGGATAGACGAACTCGGGATGGTGGATGGCGTAGCGCGCCCAGTCGCTCCCCTGCCAGGTGCTCTCGTCGGGCCCCGGATCGTCGAGCCGCGCCGCGATCGGCGGAAACCACTCGCGTTCCATCCGGGCGTAGAGCCCCGACGTATCGAGCGCCCCGAGGATATATCCGCACACCCCGCTTGGCCCATCGACGACGAACGCAAACTCTGGCGCGTAGACCTGGTACGGCACGGCATAGATCAGCCCGAGCAGGTCCGGATCGTCCTCCTTGCCGGTGGCGTCCCTGCCGGAGTCCCCAGTCCTGAGGCACACCATGTTGAGTGCCGCATGGTCGCCCGGCAGAGCGTGGCGCAGGCTGTAGCCGCCGCCGAACTCAAGCACCATGCCGGTAGCGTCCCTTCTCGTCGCGCCGAAGCAGTTCCTGCACCGCCACCGTGAACCCGCGCCGATAGAAGTTGTAGATCCGGTCCTGGTCGGGGAACTCTGTCTCTTGCGGCGGCTCCCCGGCCAGCCAGTCGAGATAGGTGACGAGGTGCGTGATCTCCTCGCGCGCTTCCCACAGGTACGGGTGAAAGGCATAGAACAGGTCGCGGTTCTCGAGCTCTGTCATCCGGTTGAAGAGCCCGATCACTCGGTCCCGGAAATCGACGACGGCCTGCTGCCCCGCCAGCCACTCTGCACTGCGCACATCGGGCCGATGCTCCGCCAGCAACCCGCGCGCCGTCTGCAGCACGCTCTCGACCTCCGGCCCGCATCGGAACGGCTGGTAGAACAGCTCCACCAGCAGCCGGATATCGTCGGATTCCAGCATTTCCGCATCGTCTGTGAACGCGAGCCTGAACCGCGGCTGCCAGGCCTCGAGCGCTGTCGCGAAAGCCTGTGCCTCGCCCCCTTCTCCATTGGCGAACAGCCCTGTGGTGCGCACCGGCACGAAGTTCGCCTCGAACTCGTTGTTGGGGTTGGTCACGAACCCCTCGACATGGTCGAGTATCTCTACACTGCGTCCGCCCAGCGGCCCGGCGTGGACCCGCCGGATGTCGTAATCGTTGGCGTGGAAGTTTTCCCAGATGACCGGCTTCCGCCGGATGACCTCGGCCAACTCCCGCAGTCCCTCGACATCGATCTTTTCGGACACGATATCCGGGCCCGTCCAGAACACGCCGATCGCCCGATCGAGTTCCTCCCCGAGTGTCCTGAGATAGGCCGACCCCTTCACGTCGCGCCCCGCGAACGCGCCGCAGTACTGCGTCGGGCAGAAGAGCACCGTCGTGCCCACCGCATTGGCATCAAGGTGCGCCGTCGCGGCATTGGCAAAGTGGCACTGGGCCGCCGCGAACGAGGCAAACACCTTCTCGTCCGCCGGCATCATCGTCGATGGCACATCGTCGAACAGCAGTGCGAAGTGGCGAACGCCAAGGTCCAGGAGCTGGTCGAGCCGGCGCTTGAGCGCGTCGAGGTCGCTTGCGTCCGAATAGACGACATCGAGACACGGCGCGATTGCCACCATGAAGTTCAGCCTGCGCGCCCGTGCTGCGTCGACCAGCTCCTGGAGTTGAGCGGCTTCGGCCGCGTTGTAGGTTTCGCGCCACCGCGCCCGGATCTTGATGTCGTCCTTGGGCCCGTAGACGAAGGTGTTCATCCCGGCCGTTGCGATCCAGTCGAGCATCTCCACGCGTTGCGGGTGGGTCCAGGCGCGCCCGTAGAACCCTTCGATGACGCCGGTGAGGAACGGCCGGCCCGCCTTGCCGCCGCCACCGCCGGCACGATCCGGCTGATCGAGCAGGACATCGAGCGACCAGCCCGAAAGACCGGGCGGCGAGCCGAGAACGCTGGGACTTTGGTGTACTGTACCCATGGTGTCAGTCCATCGCAGTTGCAGTCAGCCCAGCGATCACGTGACGCTGCAGCAGGAAATAGAGGATGAGTATCGGCACGGTAGTGATCGACAGGGCTGCAAACACCAGCGCGTAGTCGGTGCTGTGATAGCCCGAGAAACGCACGAGCCCGACCGGCAATGTGCGCTGCGCGTCGTCGGTGATGAACAGCAGGGCGAACAGCAGTTCGTTCCACACCGCGATCGTGTTGAGCACCACCATCGTCAGCATGGCCGGCCAGACCATCGGCACCGACACGTGCCAGAAGATTTCCCACGTGCTGGCGCCGTCGAGGCGCGCTGCCTCCTCCATGTCGGGTCGGATGGAGATGAAGTAGGCCCGCATCAGGAACACCGTGAACGCCAGCTGCCATGCTGCGCCCGGCAGGATCAGCGCCCAGGGCGTGTTCAACAGGTGCATGTCCCGCAGTTGTGTGAACAGGGCGATCGCCACCGATGGCGGGGGCAGCAGCAACCCGATCAACAGCACCCGGTACATGAGCCGCCTGCCGGGAAACTCGAGCCGAGTGAAAGCAAACGCTGCTGCCGTTGCAAACAGCACGCACATGCTCACCGCGACCACCGTCACGAACACCGAGTTGAAGTAGAGCGTGCCTAGCCCGCCCACCTGCCAGGCTTCGATGAGGTTTCCCCACCGCCACTCCGAGGGCAACGCGAACGGCGTGCGGAAGATTTCGCGGTTCGACTTGAAGGCCGAGTAGACCATCCAGACCGCCGGATAGAACATCACCGCGACGATCACTCCGGCCGCGCCGAACTGCAGCCATTCGGCCGGGCTCCGGCCCCGCTCAGTAGCGCGTGACATGGCTGCGTTCCGAAATCCTGAGATAGGCGATGGAGATCAGTGACACGACGAGCGTCAGTACCACTGTGAGCGCCACGCCATAGCCGATCTGGTTCTGGTCGAACGCCTGCTTGATGATCCATGTCGCCGGGACTTCCGTCGCCCCGAACGGCTGTCCGTTGGTCATGGTGAAGAACAGGTCGAAGCCGGCAAAGCCTCCCGTCACCGCGAGCAGGATGCAGACAATGACGTTCTGCTTCAGCATCGGCAGCGTAATCCAGATGAACTGCTGGACGCCCGTCGCGCCGTCCAGTCGCGCCGCCTCGTAGAGGTTGCGCGGGATGCGCCTAAGGGCCGCGAAGAAGATTACCATGTAGAAACCGGCATACTTCCAGCCCGACACGATGCAGATGAACAACAGCGCCGTCTCCGGTTGCGCCAGCCACGGCTGTGCCCAGTCGCCGAGCCCTATCGAGCGCAGGCTCGAGTTGAGCAGCCCTGTCCGGTAGTCGAGCACGAACTTCCACAGCACGCCCGCTGCCGACATCGACAGCACCACCGGCGCAAAGAACATGCCGCGCATCAGCGCGAAGCCGCGGCGGTCCGAATTCAGCAGCACGGCCATGACGAGGCCGAATGCTACCTCGAAGACGAGCGTGGCGAGGATGTAGAGGATGACGTGCACGAACGAGAGCAGGAACGTCGGGTCGGTCACCGCTCGTGCGAAGTTGGCGAGCCCGGCCCATCGCGGCTCGCTGAACCCGTCCCAGAAGGTGAAAGCGTAATAGACTGACGCCCCCAGCGGCAGCAGCACGAAGGTGGCGAACAGCAGCATCGCTGGCGCCGCGAACAATGCGTTCGCGACGCCCGAGCTGATCGGGGCCGAGCGGTCTTCCACGTGCGGGGCTTACTGCTTGCCCATCGCTGCCAGCGTCTGGTCGAGCCAGACCAAGGCATCCTTGGCGCTCTTCTCACCCGAGGCTGCATAGGCAGCGGCCTGGTAGAAGGCCTCGGCCACCGGCACCGGATACTTGTTGTCGGGCGGCGGCACGATGGCCGATGCACCGCTCATCAACGCTAACATGGCCTGCGTCTGCTCGTCGAGATTTGCCTTCTCGCTGACGCCCCGCACCGGGCTCATCTGGCCGCTCTCGGCCCATTTGACCTGGCTGGCTTCGGATGTGAGGAACTTGAGGAACTTGATCGCCTCGTCCGGGTGCTGCGCATTCTTGTGCACCACGAGCCCGGTGATCGTGCCGATCACGCTGTCGGCGAGCGGATGGGCAGGGTCGATCGGCGGCGTGTTGAACTGCGAGTACTCGAAGCCTTCATCGGCGAGGTTCCCGGTCTCCGAGACCAGCCAGGAGCCGATCGGGTGCATCACTGCCCCCTCCTGGAAGAACGTCGCCATGGCAGGGTCAGCGCCGAGCGCCTGCATGTCCTTGTTGAAGGCCCCCACCTCATGCAACTGCACGAGCAGGCCCAGCGCCTTCTCGAAGGCCGGGGTGTCGAACGGCGCCTCCTGTTTGAAGGCGGCCACGTATTCATCGGGCGGCACCACCATGGCGGCGATGTGTCCGGCCCAGTTGCCCAGCGGCCAGAACTCGTTGTTGCCTTCGACAATGGGAGTCTCGCCGGCATCGGCCAGGGTCTTCGTCAGCGCGACGAACTCCTCCCAGCTCGCGGGCGGCGTCAGGTTGTGCTCGGCGAAGATCTTTTTGTTGTACCAGATGGTGTTGGTCAGATCGAGCGACAGCGGCACCAGGTAGGGCTTGCCGTCAACCATGGTGCCGGCACCGTCGGTCCATACCGCTTCCGAAAAGCTCTCCTTCCAGCCGTCTGTCGCCATCGCCTCGCTGAGGTCGTAGGCATAGCCCGCCTCCACGTCCCGCTGCACCGGATAGCCGGCCCATTCGTAGAAGATGTCCGGGACCTCGTTGCTCTTGAGCTGCGTGATCAGGCCCTGGTTGGAGTACTGGTCGTCATCGAACACGATCTGCTTGATCGTGATGCCCGGATTGACCGACTCGAAGTCCGCGATGATCGCGTCGAGCGCTTCCCGGCTCGAGCCGCCGGTGATGGAGTGAGTGAACCGCACCTCCTGCGCGGGGGCGCTCGTGGTGAGCATCAGCAGCGCGGTGAACGTTGCCAGTGTGAAAGTCTTTGCCATTCTCAGCCCCACCTCTCCTGTAGTGAACTGCCCCCATGCGCCGCCACAGAACGCCCCCGGATCGGCAATGACCCGGCCTCCCCTCCTTGCGGCGCCGGTGGCCGGGCAGTTCGGGCGACAGTATAGTCGCATCTGCGGTCCACCGACTTCAACGACTGGTATGTTATTGGTTTGACAGCCTTTGTCCATCCCCGTGTCGAGACAGGGAAATGGCTTGCAATCTTCGGACCAAAATCATACCAGTCGCAAAAGCGTCGAGTTGCGTCCGGAGCGGTTCTTGGATTTCTACGCAGCAGTGCTGGAACGAATGGCGCGCCAACATGGCCCGCTGGGGGACCGGTTGCGAAATGCGCTCACCACAGTGGTCGACTCCGGCGTCATCGCGCCGGGGGAGGCCTTGCCATCCGAGCGCGAGATGGCAGAGCGCCTGAACGTCTCCCGCTCGACGCTTCGCCAGAGCCTGAAGGACCTGGTCCAGCAGGGCATGCTCACCACCCGGCCCGGGGCCGGGACTATCGTCGTGGGCCGCATTCCCAAAGCGCTTTCACGCCTATCCGGCTTCACCGAGGACATGCAGCTGCGCGGGCTCGCCGCGACCTCGCGGGTGCTTGAATTCCAGCGCGGACCGGTGGGCGCCGACATGGCGTTTCGCACCGGCCTGCCGCTCGGCACGGAAGTATTCACTCTCGTCCGCCTGCGCCTCGCCGGCGGGGAGCCCATCGCCTATGAGCGCGCCACGGTTCCGGTCGATGCCGTGGGCGAGGATTTCGACGGCACGGGCTCGCTCTACGAGCGCATGGATGCCCGCCATTCCCGACCGCAGCGCGTCCTGCAGAGCCTCCAGGCCACGGAAGCCGACGAGGAACTTGCCCGCCACCTCGCCATCCGCCCGGGCGCGGCCGTGCTCGAGATCAGCCAGCTCGGCTACGGCGAAGGCGGCACTCTCGTCGAGGATGCGGTCAGTTGGTATCGCGGCGACCGCTACAAGTACGTTGGCGAGATCAGGGGGTGACATGAACGCACCTGCCCGTATCCGCTATCGCGACAAGCTGGCCGACATCTTCGAGCGCGTACTCGTCACGCAGCCCGCCGCGCTCGACGCAGCCCGCGACGCCGTGGCGACCGCGCTCGCCTCCGACCACCTGATCTACGTCGCGGGCTCCGGCCATTCGCACCTGCTTGCCGAGGAAGTCTTCTATCGAGCCGGCGGGATCGCGGCGGCGCAGGCCATCCTCGATCCGGACCTGATGCTTCACCTGGGTGCCGAACGCTCGACCCAGCTGGAACGCGAGGAAGGGCGCGCCGAGCGCATTCTGGAGGATTATCCCGTCGGCCCCGGGGACGTCGTCTTCGTTGCCTCGAACTCTGGCCGCAACGCCTACCCGATCGAGATGGCTCTCGCCTGCAAGGCACGCGGCGCGACCACCATCGCCATCACCTCGCTTAGGCATGCCTCCGCCATTACTTCGCGCCACGGCTCGGGCAAGCTCCTGTTCGAGGTCACCGATCTCGTGCTCGACAACGGCGGCGAGTACGGCGATGCCGCCCTCCTTGTCGGCCAGAACCGCCACATGGGCCCCACTTCCACCATCGCCGGGGTCTTCATTCTCAACGCCGTCCTCGCCGAGGCAGTGGATCAGCTTGCCCGGGACGGCATCGATGTGGACGTCTACCAGAGTGCCAACATGCAGGGCGCGGAAGCGGCTGCAGAGGAAATGATCCGCCGGTGGCAAGCGCGGATCAGGGGGTTGTAGGGTCGTCGGGCAGGCGATCCTACAACCTCTCCTCATTCTCTCGCCCGTCATCTCCCTGCTCCGCGGGCGGGGGATACACATGGTCGGCGCCGCGCCAGTCCGTCACGATACAGACGCCGTCCTCGTCGCGCACGTTCGGCGCGGCGACCGGCGCCTTGCCGTACCCTCCAGGAATGTCCAGCACGTAGGTCGGCTGGCACAGCCCCGACACCCGGCCGCGCAGTGCCTTCACCAGCTCCTGCCCGCGCGCGATCGGCACCCTGAAATGAGAGGTCCCCGGCGCGAGGTCGGGATGATGCAGATAGTACGGCTTCACCCGCGCTTCGACGAATCCGCGCATCAGCTCAGCCAGCACGTCGACATCGTCGTTGACGCCGGCCAGCAACACCGACTGGCTGAGCATGACGATACCCGCATCGACCAGCCGCCCCGTCGCGGCCCGCGCCGTCTCGGTCAATTCACGCGGGTGGTTCGCGTGCAGCGCCACATAGGTCGTCTTGCCGCTCGCCTTCAGTGCCGCGATCAGCCTCTCGTCCACCCGCTCCGGCTCGACCACTGGGACACGTGTATGGAAACGCAATACCTTGACGTGCGGGATGTTCCTGAGCCGCATCATCATGTCTTCGAGCCGCCGCGCCGACAGCACCAGGGGATCGCCGCCGGTGAGGATCACTTCCCAGATCTCGGGATGGTCCGCGATGTAGCCGATGGCTTTGTCCATCGCTTCAGGCGAGAGCGTGCCGAGCCCATCGGGACCCACCATCTCGCGGCGGAAACAGAAGCGGCAATAGACCGGGCAGACATGCACCGCCTTCAGCAGCACCCTGTCGGGATACCTGTGGACGATACCTTCGACCGCAAGGTGTGTCCGGTCCCCTATCGGATCTTCACGCTCCTCCGGCAGCACCGTGAGTTCAGCCAGGTCCGGCACGAACTGCCGCGCGATCGGGTCGCCGGGATCGGCGCGGTCGATCAGCCCCGCGATCGTCGGCGTGACCGCCACGGCGTATTTACGGGCGACCGCCTCGGTCTCCTTGCGCCGCGTCTCGGGCAAGAGTCCCGCCTCGACGAGATCGGCGGCGCTGCGAAGAGCTTTGTCGTGCTTCATCTCTCGCCTCCCGCGACGGGGACCCAGATCACGTCGTCGATCCGGGGCGCGCCGGTCGCCAGCATCACCAGCCGGTCGAAGCCGAGCGCCACGCCGCTCGTCTCGTCCATCAGGGGCAGCGCCGCCAGCAGGTCCTCGTCGAGCGGATAGACCTCGCCGTAGAGCCGCTGCTTCTCATCCATCTCCGCGGCAAACCTGCGGCGCTGCTCGTTCGCATCGGTAAGCTCCCCGAACCCGTTCGCGAGTTCCACCCCTGCGGCATAGAGTTCGAACCGCTCCGCAACCCGCCGGTCGTCGGCAGCCCGCCGCGCCAGAGCCGCCTCCGCCGCCGGATAACGGTCCAGCACCGTGATCCCCCCGATCCCAAGGTTGGGCTCGATCTTTTCGACAAGCACCCGGCTGAAGAGGTACGACCACGTGTACTCGGACGGCACATCCAGCCCTGCGCGCTGCATCTCGGCCGCCAGTGCATCGGCGTTCGTCTCGCCCTCGCCGTCCATCGTCGCGAAGATGTCGATCCCCGCATACCGGCGAAAGGCTTCGGCCACCGCGAGCCGCTCCACATCCCTCAAAGGATCACACTCGCGTCCACGAAAGCGCAGCCGGCTCGCGCCCGTGATCTCGGCCGCCATCCGGCACAGCGCGACACAGTCGTCGATCACCGCATCATAGGGCTCCCCGGCCCGATACCATTCCAGCATGGTGAACTCGGGATGGTGCAGCGCGCTCCGCTCGCGGTTGCGCCAGACATGCCCCAGCGACACGATCCTCCGCTCGCCCGCCGCCAGCAGCTTCTTCATCGAGAACTCGGGGGACGTGTGGA
>JAEYZJ010000232.1 GCA_023430705.1 Pseudomonadota bacterium
TGGCGCAGGCGAGCCGCGGCGTCGTGGGCCAGGATTACTCGCTGAACCAGCTCGCCTTCCTTTATGCGTTCAAACAGAACGACTTCAACGGCTCGGCCGCGATCTCGCTGGTCCTGCTCGCCGTGGCAGTCGCGCTGTCCATCTACTTCGTTTTCAAGGGTGGTCTCTTTGAGCGGACCTAGTTCTCAAGCCGTCGGCCGGCGCGGCCGCGATATCACGCCCGCCGCCTGGCTCGGCCGTGCCTTCGCCGTACTCGTCCTCATCACCTTCGCGCTATTCTTCGTCGTGCCCCTGGCCTGGTTGCTGATCGCGCCGACCAAGACGGACCGCCAGCTATTGCTGGACGCGCCGTTCGCGTTGGGCGACATCGGCACGCTGCTGGCCAACTGGCAGAGCCTGATGACCTTTCAGGGCGGCCTGATCTGGACCTGGATCGGCAACTCTGTATTCTACTGCGTCGCAGCACTGATCATCACTCTCGGCATCTCCATCCCGGCCGGTTACGCGCTCGCGATGACCGAATTCCCCGGGCGACGGCTGCTCCTGATCGTCACGCTGATCGTTATGCTGATCCCCTCGACCGCCCTCGTGCTGCCGATCTTCCTCGAGCTCAGCGCAGTTCGGCTGATCGGAAACCCGCTGGCCGCGATCCTGCCGTTCTCGTTCTACCCGTTCGGCGTGTACCTCACGTACATCTACTTCTCGACGGCGGTGTCCCGCGATCTGCTCTCGGCCGCTCGCATGGACGGGGCCAACGAGTGGCAGGTGTTCACCAAGATCGCCATGCCGCTGTCAACGCCGGTGATTGCTCTGGTCGGCTTCTTCAGTTTTACCGGCAACTGGAACAACTACTTCCTGCCCTACGTGACGCTGCCGGGCCGGAAGGCGCCGATCCAGGTCGGCCTCGCCGAGCTGCTGTCCAACGTGCCGGCGTTCAACCCGACCAACGCCGCCTCGACGACCATCACGCTCTCCGCATTGGCGCTCGCTACCCTGATCGCCATCGCCCCGGTGCTGCTCGTCTTCCTCTTCGCGCAGCGATTCCTCGTTTCCGGCATGACCGCCGGCGGCACCAAGGAGTAGTCCCGATGGCAAAGCGCATGGGCATGGTGATCGGCGTGAAGCCGGAAAAGTTGGAGGAGTACAAGCGCCTCCATGCCGAGCCGTGGCCCGAGATGAATGCGGCGCTGAGTGCGGCGAACATCCACAACTACTCGATCTACCTGCGCGAACCGGAAATGCTCCTGTTCGGATACTGGGAGTACACCGGGACCGACTACGAAGCCGACATGAGGGTGCTGGACGGGCTGGCCATAAGCAAAGAATGGCTGGCCCTGACCGACCCTTGTCAGTTGCCGCTGAAGTCTGCGGCCCCGGGCGAGCGGTGGAGCACGATGCCCGAGGTCTACCACCTCGACTGAGCACTGCGGTCGTGACCGGACCGCACGCCGGCATTGATCGGGCCGCTCATGCGTGCATTCTTCTAGGCCCGTTCCCGCTCGGGCGAGTCCATGCGCAGCACCTTCCGGGACTATGCCGTCATGAGCTTCCGGTCGGATGCCGGCGCGGCGACTGCCCTCGCCAGGCTTGATGGGCCCAAGCACCGGGTCGGCTCCACCGTGCTCGCCAGCGAGGAGCCCATAGCCCTCGATTCGTTCGGCGCGTTCGACGAAGGCCTCGTCTATGCCTACGACCGGCGGCGGCGGATCGGCCGCGGCACCTTCAGTAAGGTGCACATGGCCGACAGATCGGCGACCATCGTGCCGGACTACATCGGCTCGCGTCTCTTCTATCTCTACGACAGAGACGGACTCTCGATCGCAGCCAACAGCGTGCAGCAGATGCTCCGGGCCCTGCGGGCGGCCGGTCGGCCGACGGAACTGAACCGTCTCGCACTCGCAACGACCTTCTGCTGGAGCAGCCTCAACATCGAAGACACCCCGATACGGAGCGTGCGACTGGCGCCTGCCGGGCATGCGATTCGCCTCATTGCCGGGACCCTCCGAACCGACCGGTTGCGATATGGCGGCATGCTGGTGACGCGGGAAGCTCTGAAGGCACGGGCCATCGAGGAGATCCTGGAGAACACGCAGGCCTTCGCCGACGCCGGCGACCAGCTCGTGGTCGAGGTGACGGGCGGGCTGGACTCCCGGATCACCCTTGCTGCCGCCCTCAACCTGGGCCTGCAGGAGCGGCTGGCGTTCTACACCCGCAAGGGCCCCGATCCCGCCGACCGCCAGATCGCCGAGCGCCTGGCCCACGTCTTCGACATGGACTTTGTCGATGCCCCCTACGAACGGGAGCAGCAGACGCAGCGCGAGTTCCTCGCCGGCGCCTCGAGGGTCGCGGGCATCAGGTGGATCGACGATGCCGGCTACTTCCTGCGCACGCCACGCGATGGCTTTGCCATGGCGACGGGCACCTTCGGCGAGATGTTCCGCAACTTCCACGCCGGGGAACTGCTGAAGGGCGCCGACCGCTCGATGTCCTATCTCAACTCGCGTTGGACCAGCGCCTCACTGGACCACGTCGTAGCGGCCATGACGGGGCGCCGGAAGAGCTTCATCGCCGAGGACATCGACGTCGCCGGGGCCCTTCGCGAGCAGCTGATCCGCAGCGGGCCAACCGTCGGGCAGGCTCTCTACAACCAGTATGCTGCGTTCCGCAACCGCATCCACGCCGGTGGGGCCACCGCCCAGCGGCACCGGTATTTTGCCTCGTACGATCCGCTGTACAGCGTCAGCGGCTATGAACTGGCACGCCGGATGAGCGCGGAGGAGCAATGCCACGGGGAGCTTTCCTTCGAACTGATCGAGGGCATCTTTCCGGCCCTCAACGCCTTCCCCCTCGCCGGCAAGGACGTGCCCCCCCGCTTCCGCCGCGATTCGCCCTTGAGCCGGTTCTACGAGGCTCGTAAGCCCCTCCGGCAGCATGCCCCCCGCGACGGTGTCAGGAACCTCGACCTGCTCGGGACCGCCGCCCTGCCCCGGGCAAAGACCATGGTCGAGATCGGCCTCGTCGACCGCCTGATGACGATCGCCCCGGTCCATCAACTTTTCAACGATCGTCTCGCCGGCACGCTCCGGTCCGCCGACGACGAGCTGCGCCGACGCCTCCAGAAAGCACTCGTCTCACCTCTGATCCTGCTGAGCATGCTCGATGAAAAGCAACGGAGTTGATAAGCGGCCTGAGGTTGCATGAAATATTACTGGCGGGTTAAGAAGTCGCTAAAAGCAAAAACCCCCGCTTTCGCGGGGGTCTTTGTCAATCGGGATTGGTTGCGGGGACAGGATTTGAACCTGTGACCTTCAGGTTATGAGCCTGACGAGCTACCGGGCTGCTCCACCCCGCGTCAGATTCAATCCCTTGATTGACTTGCGCTTCAAACTGCGACTATCGCCGCGACGCAGGGGGTATATAGGCGGTGATCCTCCGGACCTCAAGGCCAAAAACGATAGGCGCCGCAGATTTTTGACGACGCCGCGACAGGCTTATTCGGAAGGTGCGGAATCCGTGACCGGATCGGCCGGGGATACCAGCGCACCGGCCTGGTTCTTCGCGCGCGCGGGGTCGTTGCAGCCGATGCCGATCTCCCGGTAGAGCCTGTTGCCGGCATTGATGAGTTGGAGCCTGGACTGCTCGAGTGCGCGCCTGCTGGCGCGGGGTCCGAGCGCCTCAGGGCGCTGGCGGACGTCCCTGGCGAGCTTTTCCAGGTACGGCACGAGTAGCTGGATAGAATCGAGCGCGCTGAACGTGGCGCGGCAGCTCTTCGACATTCCTGCGGCGACGGCAGCGGCAAGGTTGGCCTCCGCCACCTGGCGCGCCTCGATGATCGCCTGCGTGTACTCGACCGTCCGGATGGGGGCCGGCTTGGCGTAGCGTGGGTCGGCCGCCTTGTCCTCGGGCACTACGAAGCTCGCGCATCGGCCCGAAAGCCATTCGTGCGCCTTGACCCTCGCGGCGAAAGTGATGAGGCGCGACTGCACGACTGTCGCCTTGACCGGCAGGGCATCCTTCTCGGGCCTGCCGGCGAGCGCCGCGTCAACGTCCGCGAGGAGCTGGTAGCCAAGCGCGAAGGAGTTGGCCGCCCGCGTCAGTTCGAGGCAGTCGCCCCGGGCAGCAGCGGGCTGCAGCTTCAGCGTGTCCTGCCCGATGGAGCTGGTCATGGTCGCGACCAGCCCGCTCAATTGCTTGACGTCCATCTTTTCAATGGCGGCCTTGTCGAGCTGCTCCTGTGCCTGCGTGGCTGAGACCGAGAGGCCCAAGGTTCCGGCAATGATGAGCAGGGGCAACAGCGTGCGCAAACCGACACGTCCTTCATCTGGTGAGTCTGCAATTTCACCGATCGGCTGCCGCCGCGCAACCTCGGGGATTGTCTCATTGTCGTGAGCCCCATAGGGTCGCGCCGCATTTCCAGGGGGTATTCCAGATGAAGATGAAGAAGCTCGGCCGCACTGACGTGATGGTCTCCGAGATCTGCCTTGGCACCATGACATGGGGCAAGCAGAATACCGAGGCCGAGGGCCATGCCCAGATGGACTATGCCATCGACC
>JAEYZJ010000227.1 GCA_023430705.1 Pseudomonadota bacterium
CGGCGTCGTCCGCTCGCTCTCGCACCCGATCCTCAAGTTCGATCCGGCGACCTATCGCGTGCTCGAGCATCCCGGCCCGGGCAGCCGGCTCGAGAGCTTCCTCCACGTCGAGATCGAACCGCTCGCCGACCTCGTGCAGCGCGAGGCGATGCATGGCGAGATCGACGACACCCTGACGGACGTCGGCCGCGCCGTCGCCGGCTGGCGGCCGATGCTCGCCCGCCTGCAGCGCGCGATGGCCGACTGGCACGCGCACGCACCCAAGGCCCCGCCGGCCCAGATCGCCGAGGCCATGCATTTCCTCGGCTGGCTCGCCGAGCACAACTTCACCTTCCTCGGCATGCGCGAATACCGGCTCGAGGGCGAGGGCCGCGAGGCGCGGCTGGTGCCGGTGCACGACAGCGAGCTCGGCATCCTCGAGGACAAGGGCGTGCTCTTCCTGCGCTCGGGCCCGAACTATGTCGAGATGACGCCGCAGCACTACGCCTTCCTCGCGGAAGCGGCGCCCGTCATGGTGACCAAGGCCAACATCAGGGCCCGCGTCCATCGCCGCAGCTACATGGACTATATCGGGGTCAAGCTCTACGACGCCGACGGCAATACCTCGGGCGAGCTGCGCATCGTCGGGCTCTTCACCTCGATGTCGCTGGGCACGCCCAACACCGAGGTGCCCCTGATCCGGAAAAAGATTGCCGAGGTGATGAAGCGCTCCGGGCACGACCCCGGGAGTCACGCCGGCAAGGCGCTGATGAACGCCCTCGACACGTTCCCGCGTGACGAGCTGTTCCAGATCGGCGAGGACCAGCTCTTCGAATTCGCGACCACCATCGCCAACCTCGTCGACCGGCCGCGCGTGCGCGTGCTCTACCGCCTCGACCGCTTCGACAATTTCGTTTCGCTGCTCGTCTACGTGCCCCGCGACCGCTACGATTCCGACGTGCGGGCGCGCCTCGGCAGCTGGCTCGCCGAGGTCTTCGGGGGCCGGCTGTCGGCCTACTATCCGAGCTTTCCTGAAGGCGAAATGGTGCGCGTGCACTTCATCGTCGGCCGCAGCGGCGGGCCGACGCCGCGCCCGAGCCAGGAGGAACTCGAGCGCGGCGTGATCGAGCGCATCCGCACCTTCGGCGACCGCCTGCTCGCCGCCGCGCCCGATGCCGCCGCCATCGCCGGCTATGCCGACGCCTTCCCGGGCGACTACCAGGCCCTGCACGGCGCCGAGGAGGCGCTGGCCGACATTTCCGTCATCGAGAGGCTGCCGGACGAGCGTGCCCTCGCCCTGCGGCTCGGCGCCCGCCAGGACCGGCCCGGTTCGCTCGGGCTCAAGGTGTACCATCGCGGCGCTCCCATCGCGCTCTCCGACCGGGTGCCGGTGCTCGAGAACTTCGGCTTCCGCGTCATCGACGAGGACACCTTCACCATCAGGCCGAGAGGGGGCGCCGACACCTATGTCCACGACATGCTGCTCGAGGCGAGCCATGGCTTCGACCTCGCCGACCGGGCAGCTGCGATCGAGCGCGCCATCCTTGCGGTGTGGCGGCGCGAGGCGGAGAGCGATGCGCTCAACCGGCTGACCCTCGGCGCCGCGCTCGGCTGGGAGGACGTCGAGATCCTCCGCGCCCTGACCCGCTATCTCAAGCAGGTCGGCATCCCCTATTCCCGCGACTACCTGAACGGCGTCATCGCGCGGCATCCCGAGGTGGCGGCGGCGCTCGTCGCCCTGTTCCACGCCGAGAACGATCCCCACTACCGCGCCGAGCGCAAGCCCGCCGCGGCCGCCGCGCGCGCCACCATCGAGGCCGCGATCGAGCGCACCTCCTCGCTCGACGAGGACCGGATCCTGCGCCGCTACCTCAACCTGACCGAAGCGGTGCTGCGCACCAACGCCTACCAGCGCGACGAGGCCGGCGCCCGCCGTCCGGCCCTGGCGCTCAAGTTCGATTGCAGCAAGGTCGACGGGCTACCCGAGCCGCGGCCCTACCGCGAGATCTTCGTCTACTCGCCGCGCGTCGAGGGACTGCACCTGCGCTTCGGCCCCATCGCCCGCGGCGGCCTGCGCTCGTCCGACCGGCCGGAGGACTTCCGCACCGAGGTGCTCGGCCTCGTGAAGGCCCAGCAGGTCAAGAACGCGATCATCGTGCCGGTTGGCGCCAAGGGCGCCTTCGTGCCCCGGCAGTTGCCCGCCGGCGCCGACCGCGAGACGGTGCTGCGCGAGGCGACGGGCTGCTACACGGTCTTCGTCTCGACGCTTCTCGACGTGACCGACAACCTCGTGGGCGACGCCGTCGTGCCGCCGCCCGACGTGCTGTGCCGCGACGGCGACGACCCCTACCTCGTCGTCGCCGCCGACAAGGGCACAGCGAGCTTTTCCGACACCGCCAACGCCATTGCCGTCGGCCGCGACTTCTGGCTCGGCGACGCCTTCGCCTCGGGCGGATCGGCCGGCTACGACCACAAGAAGATGGGCATTACCGCGCGCGGCGGCTGGGAAGCGGTGAAGCGGCATTTCCGCGAGCTGGACCGCGACATCCAGTCGACGCCCTTCACCGTGGCGGGCGTCGGCGACATGAGCGGCGACGTCTTCGGCAACGGCATGCTGCTGTCGCCCGAGATCCGGCTCGTCGCCGCCTTCGACCACCGGGACGTCTTCGTCGACCCCGACCCGGACCCGGCCGCGAGCCTCGCCGAGCGGCGGCGCCTGTTCGAGCTGCCGCGCTCCAGCTGGCAGGACTACAAACCCGAGCTGCTCTCGAAGGGCGGGGGCATCTACTCTCGCGAGCTGAAGACCGTACCGCTCTTTGCCGAGGCGCGAAAACTGCTCGGCCTCAATGCCGACGCGGTGACGCCCGCCGACGTGATCCGCGCCATCCTCAGGTCCGAGGTCGACCTGCTCTGGTTCGGCGGCATCGGCACCTATGTGAAGGCAGCGGCCGAGACCGACGCGGCCGCCGGCGACAAGGCCAACGACGCCGTGCGCGTCAACGGCGCCGAGATCCGCGCCCTCGTCGTGGGCGAAGGCGCCAACCTCGCCGTCACCCAGCTCGGCCGCGTCGAATATGCGTTGAAGGGTGGCCGCATCGACACCGACGCCATCGATAACTCAGCCGGCGTCAACTCGTCGGACCTCGAGGTCAACATCAAGATCGCGCTCGGTCCCTTGACCCGCAACGGACAACTGACCACCCAGGTGCGCAACGAGTTCCTCGCCTCGATGACCGACGAGGTCGCCGAGCTGTGCCTGAGGAACAACTACCTGCAGACCCTAGCCCTCTCGGTCGAGGAGGCGCGCGGCCTTGCCGCCCTGCCTGAACACATGGCGCTGATCGAGAGCCTCGAGGCCTCGGGCGAACTGCACCGGGCCGTCGAGTTCATTCCCGACGATGCGGCGCTCCACCAGCGCGCCGCCCAGTCCGGCCACGGCCTGACGCGGCCCGAACTCGCGGTGCTGCTGGCCTATGCCAAGAACAGCGCCTCCGACGCGCTGCTCCGCACCGGAGTGCCGGACGATCCCTACCTGGGCAAGGAACTCTACCGCTACTTTCCGAGGCGCCTGACCGAGACCTTCGAGGAGGCGGTGACGCGGCATCGGCTGCGGCGCGAGGTGATCGCCACGGTGCTCGCCAACGCCATGATCAACCGCGGGGGTCCGGCCTTCGTCAGCGAGATGACGGCAGCCAGCAGCGCCGATGCCGGCGCGGTGGCCGCCGCCTATGCCGCGGCCCGCGACGTCTACGACACGCCGGGGCTGAACCGGGACGTCGATGCGCTCGACGGCAAGGTTCCCGGCTCCACGCAGATCGGACTCTACGCCGAGACGCAGGCGCTGCTGCGGCGCGAGACGCTCTGGTTCCTGCGCAACACGCGGCTCGACAAGGGGCTCCGCCCGCTCATCGACCGGTACCAGCAGGGGGTTTCCGAACTGCAGGGCCTGATCGGCGGCCAGCTCGAGGCGGGCATCGCCGCACGCGCCGCCCGGCTCGAGGCCGCCGGCGTGACCCGCGATCTCGCCCGCCGCTTCGCCGAACTGCCGGTGCTGGCCTTCGGCACCGACATCGTGCAGGTGGCGGAACGGGCGATCCTGCCGGTGCGCGACACCGCCCAGGCCTTCTTCGGGGTGATGGACGTGTTCGGGCTGGTGCGGGTCATCGAACAGGCCGAGGCCCTCGTGCCCGCCGACCGGTTCGACCGCATGGCGCTCGACCGCGCGCTTGCCAACCTGATGCGGGCGCAACGCGACCTGACCAGCGACGTGCTGGCCGAGACCAAGGGCGACGTGACGAAGCGCCTGGCCGCCTGGCGCGACCGCCACGCGACCCCTGTCGCCCGCATCGGCGGTGCGCTCAGCGAGCTGGCCGAAGGCGAAATGACCGTCTCGCGCCTCAGCGTCGCGGCCGGACTGCTCGGGGACCTCGCCGGCGCCTAGTGCCGGAAGTGGCGCATCCCGGTCAGCACCATGGCGATCCCCGCTTCGTCGGCGGCCGCGATCACCTTGTCGTCGTTGACCGAGCCGCCCGGCTGGATCACCGCCGTGGCGCCGGCCTCGACCGCCGCCAGCATGCCGTCCGGGAACGGGAAGAACGCGTCGGAGGCAACCACCGACCCCGCGGTCAGCGCCCCTTCGATCCCCGCCGTCTCGGCCGCGTCGATGGCCTTGCGGTGCGCGACGCGCGAGGAGTCGAGCCGGCTCATCTGCCCCGCCCCGATGCCGACTGTGGCGCCGTCCTTGACGTAGATGATGGCGTTCGACTTGACGTGCTTGGCAACCTTCATCGCGATCTTGAGGTCGCGCAGCTCCGCCTCGGTCGGTTGCTTCTTCGTCACCACCCTGAATTCGGTGTCATCGACATTGCGGTTGTCGCGGCTCTGTACCAGCAGCCCGCCCGCCAGCGAGCGCACCGTCAGCCCATCCGCCTTCGGATCGGCGAGGGCGCCAGTGAGCAGCAGCCGCAGGTTCTTCTTGGCCGCGATGATGGCGATGGCTTCCTCGGTCGCGTCGGGGGCGACGATGACCTCGGTGAACACCTTGACGATCTCGGTGGCGGTCGGCCCGTCGATCGTCTGGTTGAGCGCCACGATGCCGCCGAAGGCCGAGACCGGGTCGGTGCGGTGGGCCAGCCGGTAGGCCTCGATCAGCGTCGCGCCCACGGCGAAGCCGCACGGATTGGCGTGCTTGATGATGGCGACGGCGGGAACCGCCGGATCGAACTCCGACACCAGCTCGAACGCCGCATCGGTGTCGTTGAGGTTGTTGTAGCTGAGCGCCTTGCCCTGCACCTGGCGCGCCGTGGCGACTCCCGGCCGCTGCTCGCCGGTGGTGTAGAAGGCGGCCCACTGGTGCGGGTTTTCGCCGTAACGCATCACTTCCTTGAGCCGGCCGGAGAAGGAGCGATAGGGCATCTCGGCATAGTCGAGCGTCTTCGCGAACCAGGACGAGATCACCGAGTCATAGGCGGCGGTACGGGCATAGGCCTTGGCCGCGAGCTTCTGGCGCATCTCGTAGGGCACGCCGCCGCTCGTGCGGATGCTGTCGAGCACCGCAGCGTAGTCGGCCGGATCGACGATCACCGTGACATAGGCATGGTTCTTGGCGGCAGAGCGGATCATTGCCGGGCCGCCGATATCGATGTTCTCGATCGTCTCCTCGTAGGAGGCGCCTTTCGCGATGGTCTCCTCGAACGGGTAGAGGTTGACGACGACGAGGTCGATCGCGCCGATCCCGTGCTCGTCCATCGAGGCCTGGTGAACGGGATTGTCGCGCACCGCGAGGAGACCGCCATGCACCTTGGGGTGCAGGGTCTTCACCCGGCCGTCCATCATCTCGGGAAAGCCCGTCAGATCGGAGATATCGCGCACCGCCGCGCCGGTCGAGGCGATCAGCTTCGACGTCCCGCCGGTCGAGACGAGGTCAACGCCCAATCCGGCCAGTTCCCTGGCGAACTCGGCCATCCCGGTCTTGTCGAAGACACTGAGCAGGGCGCGCTTGATGGGAATTATGGTGCTGGACATGGGGGCTCCGACAGCTTCCAAAGGGGGGCCCAGGCGAGCGGCATCTGTCGTTCGCGTTCCCCGATGGTAGCCCATCTCTTCTCGCCAGTCGCGCGAACGAGGGCTTATTGCAGAAACGTCCGAGCTTGGAAAGGTGCGGGAGCACTTTGAAGAAAAGCTGCAGACTTTTCCGGTTCGAAAGCGCGACGGCGAACAGTCAGTTCTCTTCGAGCGTGAAGATCCAGCTGACCTCATTGGCGTCCGCGACCAGCACCTCGAGCACCAGCTGCCTGGTGCGGTGGAATCCGAAATAGGCCGACTGCCGGACGCTGTCCTCCAACCGCATCTCGGCGCCCTCCCACAGGAAGGTCCACACCGCGCCCGACCCGAGCCGCAGCCGCACGAGGTCCTGGCTCACCTGCACCTCGGTCTGGTGCGCGAGGTGGAACCGGATCGCCGCCGCGCCGGAGACGCGGCTGCGCTGGCGCACGAAGCGATCCTGCCCCACGAGAGTCTTGCCCTCCGCGAGCAGGGTCAGGTGCCGCTCCAGCGTCACGCCGAAGCGCTCGGCATAGCCGTGCGCGGAAATCACCAGCGTGTCGTCGCCGCTGCGCGCCTCGATCTCGTTCGGCCGGCCCACCTGCACCAGCCGGCCCGCGAGCGGCCCGGTGGCGGGAATCGACGCGGCCGAAATGGCGTTGATCGTCGGCGCCGAGTGGGCGATGCCCTGGCGGAACAGCAGCCCGTCGCCATAGTCCGACGGCGCCGGTCCGCAGTTGCAGACGACGAGGTCCCGGCCGTGGCTGAACTCGAAGGCCAGCGCGCTCGCATGGGCCGCGCGCGTATAGGCGGGATCGGCCACCAGCCCCGAATCCGCGACGACGATCGAGCGCCCGGCGATCAGTCGCCCGTAGCCGCCGGCCACCCCGGTTTCGCGCGCCCGTGCGGCGCTCTGCGCCTGGACCGCGACGATCAGGTCGTGCGGCATCTGCCCGGTGCCGTTGAAATAGCCCGGCTCGCCCGTGCCCAGCGAAATGGCGTCGAGCGCGCGATGCATGCTCTCGGTGAACTCGTCCAGCTCCGCGGCGAGCTGCTCGTGGTCCCGGCTCATCGCTTGCTTGACGGTGATCAGCTCGATCAGCAGCTGCACCTGCGTCCGCGCCGAACGCGTCCGGTGCAGTCCGTCCTCGTCGAGTTGGTCGTCGAGCAGCCTGAGAACCCGCCGGGCCCGCGCTTCGACCTCCGCCAACGGCCGGTCGGCGCAGAGCGCGACCCCGACCAGCGCGATGGCGACCAGCAGCGCGTCGACCGGGTCGGTGGCGAGCGTCCCCCTGAGCTTGAGGGACGAAATCTGGGTCGAGAGCGAGCGCGCGATCTGCTGCGCCTCCTCGTCGGTCGCACCCTCGAGCAGGATGTTGTAGTTGCGCAGCCAGTTGAGCACCCGGCGCGCCGTCAGCGAAGGGCCCCACGTCTCGCGGCTGAACTGGCCCTGCCGCCCGATCCAGTCGAGCGCGAGTGTCCGTGCGAAGCTGCGTTCCTCGTCGCTGCGCGCCTCGCGGAAATGCCGCAGCCAGTTGAAGGCCTGGAGGTCGTCGTACCACTCGGCATGGTCGACTTCGAGCGAGAAGGGCGAAACCCCGTGCGTGTCGACCAGCTTGCTGGCCAGCAGGTAGCGTCCCTGCATCATCTCGAGCACGGTTTCGCGGTCGGTCGGGCGGAACTCGCCCAGCGCCCCCATCATGTCCTCGTTGGCGGGCCCGGTCCACGTCCAGCGCACCAGCGGATTGGTGACCAGGTGGTCGGCCGTCAGCAGCAGGGTTCTGCGGGCGAGGAAGCGCAGCGGATTTGCCAACTCTACGTCCTCAACTGCGCCCTTGCCGGAGGGCAAAATACCTAGCGACGACGTACGCGCGCAACGAAGAACCCATCGAGCGTGCCGCCCTTATCCCCAGGAACCCGAAGGCCCGGGAACGTGCGGACGTACCCCTCGTCGGTCACGGCACCGGCGAGGCCGTCGAGCTCACCGGCCTGCACCGGAACGGCTTCGATGCCGTCCTGCGCGAGCAGCCAGCGCGCCTGCTCCTCGCCTTCCGCCGGCTCGAGCGAGCACACGCAGTAGACGAGCACGCCACCCGGCTTCAACCAGCCGAGAGCCCTTTCCATGAACCGGCGCTGAAGTGCAACCCGGCCGGCGATGTCGGCCGCGTTGCGATGCCAGATCACTTCCGGATGCCGCCGGAACGTGCCGGTGGCCGAACATGGCGCATCGAGCAGGATACCGTCGAACTTCCCCTCCGGCGTATAGCCGAGGACATCGGCCGTGACCACCTCGGGCGCATAGCCCAGCCGGGCTAGGTTCTGCTGCATCCGCGCCACCCGCTCGGCGTCGCTGTCCACCGCGGTGACCGCATAGCCGGCCTTCACGAGCTGCGCCGTCTTGCCGCCGGGTGCGGCGCAGAGGTCGAGGACGCGCGCCCCCGGCTCGAGGCCGAGCAGTCGCGCCGGAATGGCGGCGGCCGCATCCTGCACCCACCAGCGCCCCTCGGCATAGCCGGGCAGGGCTTCGACAGTCCGGTCACGCTCGCCGATTCTGACGGTGTCGGCCATCACCGGCGCGGCCCCCAGTGCCTCGACCAGCTCCGGATCGAGCTCTCTCAGCGTGAGGTCGAGCGGCGCGCCTTCGAGCAGCGCGTCGGCGAAATCCTCGATGCCGTCCTCGCCATAGACGTCGCGCCAGAGCGGGCCGAGCGTCTCCGGGAACAGGGCCTGCGGCGGCAGGTGTCGCAACGAATGGGCCTCCGCCTGCGCCCGGCGCAGCACTGCGTTCATCAGCTTGCCCAGGTGCTGGCTGCGGGTGTCGCGCTTGCACGCCTCGACGGCGAGGAAGATCGCGCTGTGGTCGCCCAGCTCGGGCTGGAAGACGAGGTGCGCAAGGCTGAGCCTGAGGATCGCCTCGAACGGCCCGGACTTTTTCGGCACGCCCTTCTCGAGGTAGCGTGCGAGCATCAGGTTGATCTGCCCGTGCCGCCTGAGCGCAACCGTGACGAGGCGGTTGGCGAGCGCCCGATCACGCCCGTCCGCAATCTCCTGGATGGAAAAGGGGGCGAAATTCGCCCCCTTGAGCACTGCTCCGAGCCTTTCGGCAGCCAGCACGCGCAGGCCGAGGCCCGGCGGATTCTTCTGTTTCTTCAAGCTGCGTCCTTACCTGGTCGGCTGCCGGGGAGAACTCCCGGCTTCGCCATCAGCCCCACGGTCCGCGGCTGCTATTGCCATCCTCGCTCGCTCCTGTCGAGGGGACCCGCCAGCCGCCGCCGGTTTCGGCCGTGCCGCCCCGCGGCGATTCGAAGCGCGGCTGCGACCGCCGGCCGGTGTGGTCGACCTGCATGTCTGCGGCGATCCGCTGCAGCTGCGCGATGCGGTTCTCGGTGTTGGGATGGGTCGAGAACAGGTTGTCCATGCGCTGCCCGTTGAGCGGGTTGACGATGTACATGTGAGCCTGAGCCGGGTTGCGCTCGGCCGCGATATTGATGGTGCGCTGCGCCAGCTGGCTGATCTTGTTGAGCGCCGACGCCAGCGCCAGCGGATCCTGCGAGATCTGGGCCCCGTCCTTGTCGGCCTCGTATTCCCGCGTGCGGCTCACCG
>JAEYZJ010000292.1 GCA_023430705.1 Pseudomonadota bacterium
GAGATCGTGGCGCGGCGCGGGGCGCTGGCGCCGGCCGCGGACGAGCTGGGCGTCACCCCGGGCGCGGTGAGCCAGCACCTGCGGCGGGCCGAGGAACGGCTGGGCCTCGAACTGTTCGAGCGCACCCCGCTCGGGCTGCGCCCGACGAGCGCCCTGCGCCAGGTGCTGCCGCAGCTCACGGCGGGCTTCAACGCGCTGGCCGACGGGCTCGCGGGCCTGAGCGGCAGCGACGAAGGGGTGCTGACGCTCACGGTGGGCAGCGTCTTCGCCTCGCGCTGGCTGATCTGGCGCATCGCCAAGTTCAGCCGCCTCCATCCCGAGATCGAGGTGCGGCTGGTGGTGACGGGGACGATGATCGACCTCGCCCATTCCGATATCGATGTCGGCATCCGCTTCGGCCGCGGCAACTGGCCCGGCCTGCGCGCCGAGCTGGTGGGCGGCTCGCGCTACGCCCCGGTGGCGGCCCCGCCGCTCGCCGCGGTGCTGAAGACGCCTGCCGACCTCGCGCAGCTGCCGCTGATCCGCGACACCGCCTCGATGCTGCCCTGGGAGCCGTGGTTCGAGGCCGCCGGGATCGCGCCCCTGCCGCTGACGGGCCCGCGCTACGACGACCCCACGCTCGCCTTCGACGCCGCCATTGCCGGGCAGGGGGTGCTGATGGCGGTGGAGATGATGTCCGCCGACGCGGTGAGCGACGGGCGGCTGGTGCGGCCCTTCGACATCCATGTCGACAGCGATGTCGGCTACTGGCTGATCGTCGCCGAGGGTCGGCGCATGCCGAGGAAAGTGCAGCTGTTCCGCGACTGGCTGCGCACCGAGGTGGCCGATTCGGCCGAGGGCTATGTCGACCAGGCGCGGCGCGGCAACGGCGCGCCCGAAGCGGTCTGAAGCCCGCCGGGCCGGCCTGCCGGGGCACGCCCGGCCAGAGCTGTGCGCCGCTCAGTTGGCGACGACGAAGAACACCACCAGCGTCAGCACCGCGAACAGCGCGGCGAGGTAGGGCCAGCCGAGCAGGTGCAGTTCCTGCTGCGTTTCGAGCGGGTGGTCGAGCGGTTCGTGACGAATGACGGCCATATCAGCCTCCGGTCCGGGTTTCCCGACCGCGATATCCTAGCACCGGCACGGCCCCGGCTGAAGGGGCCGGCCTCCTAGTCGCCCAGCGCCACGAAGCCGAGCGCCGCGATCAGCGCGACCGTCGCGGCCTGGATCGGCCAGGGCATGAAGGGGCGGCCGCGCCTCGGCCTTGGCTTGGGTGGTGGCTGTGTACTGTCGCGCCTGCGCATCAGAGCCCTCCAGTCACCCGGGGGAAGCAAACCCGGGCCGGAACAGCTTACACCCTAGACGCCGCCGCGTTGCTTCACGAGTTCGCGCATCGGCACGGCATTGGGATCGGCCTCGTGCCCGAGCCCGGCAGCGACGCCGGCGCGGTCGGTCGCGGCGCGGTTCTGGCTGGCCTTGAACTTGCCCTCGAGCGTCGCGATCGGGATTTCGACCCCGATGATGCCCTTGAGCTGGCCGGCGATGAAAGCCTCCGGAGCGTCGGACACCGCCCAGGGCTGCGGCCGGCGGCCTTCCTGCTGGTCGGTGAGGGCGCTGACATTGGCGAGCAGCCAGCCCGCATCGTCGACGACGCGCGCCGTGCCGCGGGCCTGCACCGTCGCGTAGTTCCAGGTCGGCACCACTTTGCCGTCGACCGCCTTCTGCGGATACCAGCCTGGGGTGATGTAGTGTTCGGCACCCTGGAACACGACGAGCGCCTGGGGCGCCTCGATCAGCGCCGTCCACTGCGGGTTGGCGCGCGACAGGTGGGCGCGCAGCGTGCCGCGTTCGCCCTCTTCGGGGTAGAGAATGAAAGGGATCGGGTTGGCGATCAGCCCGGCCGCGCCGCCCGACACCAGCAGCCCGAGCGGATGCGCGGCGATGAAGGCCTGCTGCGTGCCGAGGTCCGGTTCGCGAAAGGCTGGCGGCTGGTACATGGGCTGTCTCCGGTTGCCGGGGATATGGCCGGCATGGACTGAACTGCGGCTGAATGCTCAGGCGATCCGCAGCGGCTCGCGCTCGAGCGCGACATGCAGCTCGTGCCGGCCCGGCGGCAGGCCCGGCGCGTAGCCGAAATCGAGCTTGTAGTCAGTGGCCTTGAGCCCGGCGAGCGCCGCATGGGCGTAGAGCCGCTCGTAGCCCCCCGCGATCCCGGCGAGCGGCCCGTCATGGATGAGCCGCAGGTAGCGCTGGGCGGGAATGGTGATCCTCGTCAGCCCGGGCGGGACCTCGGTGCTTCTGGCCGCGAGATAGCCGACGAACTCGCGATAGACCCCGTCCTCGCGCGACAGCGACAGCTCGAGGAAGCTGCTGGCGCCGGTGTCGGTTTCAAAGAGCCGCGTCCAGGCCGCCGGGACGACCTGGTGCAGCTCGTCCCACTGCGCCTCGACGAGGATGCCGATGGCGGTCATTTCCGGCAGGTCTACCGTTTCGATCATGGCGCGTGGTCCGTTGCGATGAGGGTGGCGGCCTTGGAGCCGATCGCCATGGCGATGGCATTGGTGTTGGCCGACGGGATGGCGGGGATGATGGAGCAGTCGATGACGCGCAGGGCCTCGACGCCGCGCACCCGCAGGCGCGCGTCGACCACTGCCATCGGATCGTCGTCGCGGCCCATCTTCAGCGAGCCCGACGGGTGATAGTTGGTCTTGACCGTCTCCTGCGCGAAGCGGGTCATGCCGGCGATGTCGGTGACGTCGCGGCCCGGCAGGATCTCCTCGCGGATCCGGCTCAGGAACGGCTCGGTTTCGAGCAGGCGGCGCGCATGGCGCATCGAGGCCAGCGTCAGCCGCAGATCCTCGGGATCGCCGAAGAAGTTGCAGTCGACCAGCGGCTGCGCCGCGGGATCGCTGGAGCGCAGCCTGACCGTGCCGCGGGCTTTCGGCCGCAGCAGGCACGAGGTGAGGGTGACGCCCCAGGTCGGCCTGGCCTTGGTGACGTCGCGGTCCTGGTAGACGATGGGCGCGCAGTAGAGCTGGATCGTCGGCCGCTCGCCGCCGTCCGGATCGTAGAACAGGCACGCCTCGATGCCGGTGGTGGTCACCGGGCCCGAGTTGAACAGCAGGTATTGCAGCCCGTTGCGCAGCATCGGCCAGCCGCTGTCCTGCCCGAAATAGCCGGACTTCGCCTTCGTCGTCGCGATCACCGGCACTTCGTGGTGGTCCATCAGGTTCTCGCCCACGCCCGGAAGGTCGGCGACGACCGGGATCTGGAAATCGCCGAGGTGGTCGGCCGGACCCAGCCCCGAGAGCATCAGGAGCTTGGCCGAATTGTAGGTGCCGGCCGCGACCAGCACCTCGCGCCCGGCGCGCGCCTCGTGTGGATCGCCGCCGCGGCTGTAGGCGACGCCGACGGCCCTGCCGTTCTCGACGATGATGCGGTCGACCCGCGCCTCGGTGACGATGGTCAGGCGCTTGTCGTGGCGCAGCGGATCGAGGAAGGCGCGCCGGCCGTCGGAGCGGCGGCGGTAGCGCCCCCACTGGCCGTAGGTGTGCTGCATGATGCCCACCCCGTTCTGCCGCTCGCCGTTGAAATCGGGGTTGAAGGGATGGCCCAGCCCCTGCGCGGCGAGCAGGAAGTCCTCGGTGGTGTCGGCGATGTAGCCGGGCTCGGCGACGCGCAGCGGCCCGGCGATGCCGTGGTAGTGGTTGTTGAAGCGGGCGTTGCGCTCGAGCCCCGTCCAGTGCGGCAGCAGGTCCGCGTAGCTCCACTCGCCGGTGTTGCCCAGCAGCGCCGCCCAGCCGTCGTAATCCTCGGCCTGCCCGCGCATGTAGACCATGGCGTTGACGGCGCTGCCGCCGCCCAGCGCCTTCGCCACCGGCACGATCGGCGCGCGTCCGCCCAGCTGCGGCTGCGGCACGGTGCGGTGCATCTCGAGGAAGGTGTCGCGCCCCAGGTACTTCATGTAGCCGGCCGGCATCGCCATGACGGCGTTGGTGGCGCGCCGCCCCCGCTCGATCACGAGCACCGAGAAGCCGAACTCGGCGACGAGCCGCATCGCCGCCACCGACGCGGCCGAGCCTCCGCCGCAGATGATGAAATCGAAATAGCGCTCGGCCATCCAACACTCCCGGACCGCCCTGTTTAGCGGGAGTGCGGGGGGTTGTGTAGCTGGCGTCGTGCAAGCGCTCCCTGGCGTGGCGAAACGCCCGGGAGCAGTTGGCTGGGGAGCAGGAGAGCAGTCGTGCTGGCGTAATTGTGGCGAATCAGCAACGGTAGAAGAATTGCAGTCCGGTAGATTTCAGACATTTTTCTTCGTGGGCGGATATTTATGGCGATTCTGCGCGGCGGCGAGGCTGCACTGCTGGCCTGCGTGTTTGCGATGTCTTTCGGTGGCGCCGCACAGGCAGCAGAACCGATCGTCGTTCCGCAGGCGATGGCGGACGAAGACAGTAAACCGGCGCGCCAGGCAGTATCGGCCCCCAACGGCAAGCTCGAGATCGAGTACGGACCCGTCACCGACTATGCCGTATACCGCGCGGGCGCCTCGGTAGCGCTGCCGCTCGGGCAGAACTTCGGGCTCCAGGCCGACATCGCCGTGCAGAGCCTCGGCGGCGAAGTCTCGAGCGGCGCCGCGCTCCAGTTCTTCACCCGCGATCCGAGCGCCTATCTGGTCGGCGTCACGGCCGGCGTGGTGTTTTCCGACGGCGCGACCCTTGCCGCCCTTGGCCCTGCGGCCGAACTCTACCTCGATCGCGTCAGCCTCGAAGGCTGGCTCGGCTGGGCCGGCGCCAGCTACGAGGACAGCGCGATCGACGACGAGAGCGGGCTCTTCGCCATCGGCGACCTCGCCTACTATCCGACCGACGACTGGCGCATCAGCATCGGCGGCGCCGTGGTCCTCGACACCGCGTCGGTGAACCTTGCGACCGAGTACCAGTTCGCCGGCCTCGATCTGCCGGTTTCCGGCATCGGCGAGATCAGCGCCCATGACGACGGTTCGTGGAACGTGAGGGTCGGCTTACGGGGCTATTTCGGCGATCCGGGCAAGAGCCTGATCGATCGCCACCGCCAGGACGATCCGCCGAACCGTGTGCTTGACTTGTTCGCCGTCGCGGGCGGGCCGTTCAACGGCGATGGCGGCGATGGCGGCGATGGCGGCGATGGCGGCGATGGCGGCGATGGCGGCGATGGCGGCGATGGCGGCGACGGCGGCGACGGCCCGGAGTCCAAGTTCGACAACGAGACAGACTGCGACGCCGGGGGCTTCGCCTGGCACAACGCGGGGTGCCGCGACGCGTCCTACTTCACCACGCAGTCGGAGTGCAATGCCACGGGCATCTACGGTTGGTTCTGGGGAGCGTGCCATCGGATGGACGGTGGCGAGCTCTGAAGCAGCGGGGCACCACCCACGGGTGACCCCCCGCCGCCAATCGTTTCAGACCACGCTGGCGGGCCTGGGCAGCAGGGTCGACTCGAGCACGGTGCCGTTCCTGGTGCATTCCTGCGCGATCTCGACGGCGAAGTCGCGCAGCATCTCGCGCTCGAGCACGCCGGCATTGCGCACCACCATGGCGATGTCGCGATGCACCGCATCGACGTCGGCGGGCTGGATCTCGGCGAGGCGGCCGGCCGCGATGTCGTCGGCGACGGCCGAGTGGACGAAGAAGCCGACGCCTTCGCCGCGGATGGCGATGCGGCGGGCCGGGCCGGTGGGAAGTTCCACCGACACCGGGGCGCGGCGGAACAGCGCCAGCGCGGCGTCGGGATAGACCTGCCACCAGTTGATCGAGATGAGCCGGGGCACGCGCCGCAGCACCGCCTCCATCCGCGGCCGCGGCCCGAGCTCGGCCGCGATCTGCGGGGTCGTGACCATCGGCACGCGCTCGCGCATGACGAGCAGCGGCACGAGGTCGGTGATGAGCGGATCGAGGTTGGGCCAGCACAGGATCCCGAGCTCGATCTCGCGCTCGCGCAGCATGGCGGCGATCTGGCTCTGCCGCCCCTCGCTGATGACGACGTCGACCGAGGGGTACTTTTCCTGGAAGCGCAGCAGCGATTCCGTGATCAGCGGCGAGACGAGGCTGCGCAGCGAACCGATCGAGACGCGGCCGCGCTCGACCCGGCGCAAGGCGTCCCTGGCCTCCTGCGCGGCCGACAGGATGCGGCGGGCATAGGGCAGGAAGGTCATCCCCTGGTCGGTGAGCCGGATGGTGCGGCCGCGATGGAACAGCGGCACGCCGAGCAGGTCCTCGAGCGCCCGCATGCGCATCGAGACGGTGGCCTGGGTGACATTGAGCTTCGCCGCGGCCCTCGTGAAGCTCAGGTCCTGCGCGATACGGTCGAACGTCCTGATCTGGTCGAGGTCCATGGATCGGCTCGGCTTATGCGTGGGGGCGGTATCGGGCGTGTTGTGGGGCTGAGATTGGAGATGTTGATGGGTGGGTGTCAACGGGGGCAACCACCAGCAAAGTGGCTGTGGCCACCCCCACCCTTGATCCCTCCCCACAAGGGGGAGGGAGACGCAGGAACCGAGGCGGTGCAGCCATCAACTCCCTCCCCCCTGTGGGGAGGGAAAGAGGGTGACGGGCGCTGCCCCCATGAAGGTGCTGCGTTAGCCCGCCGACTGCTTCCGGCGCTCGAGCTTGGCGGCCTTGTTGCGTGCCGCAACCTCGGCGGCGTCGTCGCCCAGGTGGGCCTGGCCGCGGGCCCGGGCGAGTTGCATCTGGCGCTCGCGCTCGGCGGCGCCGGCCGGGGTGGCTTCGGCGCAGGCGGGGCAGAGATTGCCCACCGCCTCGTGCGGCAGCATCGGGTTGCGGCAGGCGCGGCAGAGGATGGCCTCGCCTTCCCTGAGGCCGTGGCCGACGGCGACGCGCTCGTCGAAGACGAAGCACTCGCCG
>JAEYZJ010000308.1 GCA_023430705.1 Pseudomonadota bacterium
ACGTTGTCGACCTCGAAGAAGGCCTTGAGGAACTCTTCCAGCACCCAGCGCAGCTGGCCGATATGCGAGCTCTTGTCGATGACGAGGCCTTCGACCTGGTGGAACATCGGGGTGTGCGTCTGGTCGCTGTCGTGCCGGTAGGTGCGGCCCGGGATCACCACGCGGATCGGCGGGTCGATGGCGGTGGTGAGGTAGGGCGCGGCCGGCTTCTCGTTGGTCTTGAGCATCGAGCGGATCTGCACCGGCGAGGTGTGGGTGCGCAGCACGCGCTTCACCCCGTCGGGCGAGGGCGCCATGAAGAAGGTGTCGTGCATCTCGCGCGCGGGATGCCCCTCGGGGAAGTTGAGCGCGGTGAAGTTGTACCAGTCGGTCTCGATGTCGGGGCCTTCGGCGATCGAAAAGCCCATGTCGGAGAAGATGGCGGTGATCTCGTCGATCACCTGGCTGACCGGGTGGATGCGGCCTTCCGCCGTCGGGGCGGGGCGCACCGGCAGGGTGACGTCGACGCGCTCGGCGGCGAGGCGTTGATCGAGCGCGGCCTTGGCGAGTTCGGCCGCCTTGGCCTCGATCAGCGCCGTGACCTCGGTCTTGAGCCCGTTGATGGCGGCGCCGGCGGCCTTGCGTTCCTCGGGGGCGATCGAGCCGAGCGTCGCGAGCAGCGCCGACACCGAGCCCTTCTTGCCGAGGGCGGCGACGCGCACCGCTTCGATGGCGCCTTCGTCTGCGGCGGCCGCTACGGCGGTGCCGATGTCGGCGCGGAGGGTGGCGATCTGGGCGTCGAGAGACATGTGCAGCGTTCCGGGAAGTTGTGTTTCGGGGCCAAACGAAAAAGCCCCGCGCCATCCCCGTTTGGGGCGGCGCAAGGCTTAGCTCAGGGCCTCAGAAAAGGCTAGGCGATTGGCTTCAGGCGCTGACGCGCTGATGCGTGGTCGTCTCGAGGTTCTCGAGATATCCCAGGGCCTTCTTGGCCTGGGCGACCAGGGCGGCGAACGCTGCGGGCTCGGTGATCGCGAGATCGGAGAGCACCTTGCGGTCGACGGCAATCTCGGCCTTGCTGAGGCCGTCGATAAATCGACCGTAGGTCAGGCCGTGGTCGCGCACGGCGGCGTTGATGCGCTGGATCCAGAGGGCGCGGAAGTTGCGCTTCTTGACGCGGCGATCGCGGTACGCGTACTGGCCGGCCTTGTCGACGGCGGCCTTGGCGGTGCGGATGGTGTTCTTGCGGCGACCGTAAAAACCGGAAGCGGCCTTGAGAACCTTCTTGTGGCGGGCGTGGGCGGTAACGCCTCTTTTAACGCGTGACATCTATTGGCGCTCCTTAACGGTTATACGGCATGTACCACTTGACCAGACCTTCATCGCCCTTCTTGAGGATCTTGGTCCCCCGATGCGAGCGAATGTAGTCGGCGTCGTGGCTCAACAGCCGGTGCCGCTTGCCCGCGACGCCCGCTTTCACGCGGCCAGTCGCAGTCATCTTGAAGCGCTTCTTGGCGCCCGATTTGGTCTTCATCTTTGGCATTTTGCTGTCCTTGTTGGAGCAGCCCTTGCGGGCCAGCATTCGGGATCGCCACGGCATGCCTTTGGGCCGGGCGGCCCGTCGAAGAAGCCGGGTGTATAGGGGCAAACCCGCGGGCGCGCAAGGGGCTGGCGCCCCGCTTTCAGGCGCGGTTCGCCGCAGCCAGCTCGCTCAGCCCGTCGATGAGGTGCGCCGCCTCGGTGCGGGTCAGCGAGGCGAGCGCCTGCCGGTCGGCCTCGGCCGCGGCGTGGGCCGCGAGCGGCAGCACCTGCCTCGCCTTGTCGCTGAGGTAGAGGCCCTGCGCCCGGCCCTTGCCGAGCGAAGCCTTCTCGATCCAGCCTTCGCTTTCGAGCCCGGCCAGGGTCCGCGCCACGCCCGGCTGCTCGAGGTCGAGGCGCACCGCCAGCTCCGCCTGCGTCAGCCCCTCGCGCTGCGCGATCTCACTGAGCGCGGTGAACTGGGCCGGATGCAGCCCGAACGGCAGCAGCGCCTCGCGCAGCCCGTTGGCGAGCTGGCGGGCCAGCAGGCTCGCGACGTGGAACAGGGTTTCCTTGTGATCGTACATGCATCCTCCTCCGCTGAGGATGCGGTAATGATAGCGCTACCGGCCTTAAACGAACATTGCCGGTGTGCTACCGTACGATCTCGGACCACGGGCGGCCGCTGCGGGCCGCCGCCGCCGCCAGCGCGATCGAGCGCTTCTGGGCCCGGGTCAGCTCTTCCGAGACGATATTGGCGGCGTTGGCCGGGTCGAGCATGGCGCGCGGCACCAGCAGCCGCTCGAGGAAGCCGAGCGTCGCCCAGACGTTTTCGACCAGCGCGCCGGCGGGTCGCCGCCGCAGCGCCGCGACGACCGCGAGCTCGAGATAGAAGGAGGGGAAGTCGAGCCCGTTCTGGTCGCGCCAGAGCTTGAGGATGCGGATCTCGTCCTGCCGGCCCGTCTCGTGGGTATCGAGCACGTGCTGGTGGAGGTTGGTGGTGATGGCGAGGGCGCGGCGGGCCGAGTAGATCTCGTGGATGTCCGAGATCGTCGACAGCCGCTTGGCCGGCAGGATGTCGACCGTGATGGTGTCGGAAACCCTGAGCCCGATGGTGACGTCGCGCCGGATCGGATGGAGGCCGAGGCGCCCGAAGGTCGAGAACATCGACTCGTAGACTTCCGGGATCCGGCGCTGCGACCGGGTCCGGATCCAGACCACGAAATCCATGCAGATGCCGGTGCGGTTGGCGGTGGCTTTCTCGAAGGCGCCGCCCGGCACCACCTCGACGATGTGCTCGCCGCCCCAGGCGGTGCAGAGCAGCTCGATCTTGCCGGCGATGTCCTCGAGCTCGGCCGCCGAACGCCGGTCCACCACCTCCCGTGCGAGGATGCGGGAAAGATAATCCGAGGCACTTACGCTGCTGACTGCGGTACTCATGCCGGCGTTGTACGCAAGGTCATGCGGATAGACCAGTATTGGCGAAGAAATCCGCAGTAGATGGTTATTGCGCAGAGTTAATCGGCATGGCGCGGCGTCACGGTTACTCCCTGAGACCGGCGGCGATTGCCTCCATGAAGGCCGTGAGCCGCCGCGGCACCATCCGGCGCGAGGGATAGACGAGGTGGATCGGCAGCGTCATGCGGTCCCAGTCGGGGAGCACTTCCACCAGCTGGCCGGTAGCCAGCGGGCCCGCCACGAGGTCGGTGGGGAGGTAGACGATGCCCGCCCCGGCCAGCGCCGCTGCCAGCTGCGCCTCGCCATTGTCGATCTGCAGCCCGCCCCCGACCTCGGCGATCACCGCGACCCCGTCCGGTCCGTGGAACGGCCAGCGGTTGCGCGGGCTCATGTTGAGATTGAGGATGCAGCGATGGTGCCTCAGGTCCTCGGGCGTCGGCGGCAGGCCCCGCGCGGCCGCGTAGGAGGGCGCCGCGACGCACCGGAAGCGATAGGTGCCGACCCGCCGCGCGATCATCGTCGAGGCCTGCAGCTCGCCGATCCGGATGGCGACGTCATGGCCTTCGGCGATGAGGTCGGCGCGCCGGTCGCTGAGGCTGAGCTCGACCGTCACGTCCGGATTGCGCTCGCAGAAGCGCGCCACGATCCCCGCCAGCCGGTGGATGCCGAGCGTCGCCGGCCCGGTGGCGCGGATGCGCCCGGTGAGCCGGCCCGCCTCGCCGCGCGTCAGGTCCTCGAGTTCGCCCACCGCCTCGAGCACGGCCTCGGCCTGCGCGAAAAAGCTCTCGCCCAGTTCGGTGAGGCGCTGCGCCCGTGTCGTGCGCTCGATGAGGCGCGCGCCGTGATGCTCCTCCAGCGCCTGGATGCGGCGGCCGACCATGGCCGGCGAGACGCCCAGCAGGCGGGCCGCAGCCGCGAAGCTTCCCGCCTTCACCGCGGTGACGAAGGTCTCGAGATTGGTCAGCTCGGCCATTCGATACTCCAGCGCAAGAGTGAAGCTCCAACAGCGGCAATTCTATACCGGGTAGCCGGGGCGTAGATAGCGTCATCGCAAACGCAACGGAGGGAGTTCCCCCAATGACCACCGCAATCCTGGGCCTGGGCAACATGGGCAGGGGCCTCGCCCGCCGCCTCGCCGGCAAGACCGACCTCGTGCTCGGCGCGTCCGACCCCGCGGCCGCCGCAGACTTCGCCGCCTCCGTCGGGGCGCGGGTCACCGACTATCGCTCGGCCGCCGCAGCCGCCGACCTCGTCGTCCTCGCCATGCCCTATCCCGTGGCGCTCGAACTGGCAAAGACCCTGCCGCTCGCCGGCAAGGCCGTCCTCGACATGACCAATCCGGTGAAGGCCGACTATTCCGGCCTCGAGATCGGCCACACCACCTCGGCCGCCGAGCAGCTGCAGCTGGCCGCGCCGGGCGCGCATGTGGTGAAGGCGTTCAACACGATCTTTGCGAGCCTCTTCGACGCGCCCGCCCCGGCCACGGCCGGCGTTCCGGTGTTCATCGCCGGCGACGATGCCGGTGCGCTCGAGAAGGTCGCCGGCCTCGCGGCTGCGGCAGGCTTTGCGACGGAACAGGTGGGCGGCCTCGATGGCGCCCGGCTGCTCGAGCCGCTCGGCATGCTGAACATCCGCTTCGGCTACGGCCTTGGCCGCGGCACGGCGATCGCGCCGGCCTGGCTGAAGGTCGGGGCCTGACGGCCCGACGGAAAGAAGGCCGGGGAGCGATCCCCGGCCTTTCCTCTGCCCCCCCCGCGCGGGGAGAGGATGGGCGACGGCTACGCGTCGATGTCGATGTCCTTGGTTTCCTTGCCGAGGAGGAGCGCGATCAGGGTCAGGACGGCCATGGCGCTGAGGTAGATGCCGACGAGGAACGGGCTGCCGCCGCCGGCGCTCCACAGCGCGACCGCGATGAACGGCGCAACGGCGGCCCCGAGGATCGAGGACACGTTGTAGGAAATGCCCGAGCCGGTGTAGCGCACATTGGCCGGGAACAGCTCGGGCAGCAGCGCGCCCATCGGGCCGAAGGTCAGGCCCATCAGCGTGAAGCCGATGATCAGCCAGGCCATGGTGCCGGCAAAGCCGAGCGACAGCAGCGGCACCCAGACGAGGCCGAAGGCGGCGATCGCGACGGTCACCCAGATCAGCGTCTTGCGGCGGCCCCAGCGGTCGGCCCACGGGCCAGAGAGCAGGGTGAAGATGCCGAAGAACACGACGCCCACGATCATCATCAGGACGAACGTGTTGTAGCCGTAGCCGAGGCCGGGCAGCGCCGCGTCGGTGGCGGCGCGGCCGTAGCTCAGCGAGAACGTCGTCATCAGGTAGAACAGCACGTAGGTCGCGAGCATGTAGAAGGTGCCGAGGACCAGCTCCTTCCAGTTGTTCCGGAACACCACCGCGAGCGGCAGGCGCTGTACCGTCCCGGTCGACCTGGCCTTCTCGAACGCGGCGCTTTCGACGAGGTTGAGCCGGACCCACAGGCCCACCGCCACCATGATGATCGAGAACAGGAACGGGATGCGCCAGCCCCAGTCGAGGAAGGCGGTCGAGGGCCGCGACGGATCGTCGGAGGGCAGCACCGCCGCGATGACGAGGAACAGCCCGTTGGCGAGGATGAAGCCGATCGGCGCACCCAGCTGCGGGAAGGTGCCGAAGACGGCGCGCTTGCCCTTGGGGGCATTCTCGGTGGCGACCAGCGCCGCCCCGCTCCACTCGCCGCCGAGCGCAAAGCCCTGCGCGAGCCGCAGGATCACGAGGAGCGCCGGAGCGAGCCAGCCCGCCGCCTCGTAGGTCGGCAGCAGCCCGATCAGGAAGGTCGCGATGCCCATGGTGAGCAGCGCCCCGACCAGCGTCGCCTTGCGGCCGCGCCGGTCGCCCAGATGGCCGAAGAAGACGGCGCCGAGCGGCCGCGCCACCATGGCGGCGCCGAACACGGCGAACGAGGCGAGCAGCGCCGTCGTTTCGTTGCCGGCAGGGAAGAACAGGTGGGGGAACACCAGCACGGCGGCGGTGGCGTAGACGTAGAAATCGTAGAACTCGATCGTCGTGCCGACGAGGCTGGCAAGGATCACGCGCGATCGCGGATTGGCAGGCGCAGCGTCGGCCCGGGTGGCGACGGTGGTCATCTCAACTCCAATAGCATTTTGGGCGCCTGACAGGCTCGAAACGACGGTCGGGGAGGAGTCGACGAGTTCGAGGCGGCGCCGCAGCGTACCGTACCAGCGGGTACGGGCGGGCCGGACATGCGCCTTCGCGCCCGCAAGTGCAAGTGGATTCTACACCCCGGCTCCGGCTAGGAATGGGAGATCACGGAGTGTTGTCATGTCTCGGTCCCTGCCTGTCCCCTATCGGCCCCTCATCGTCGTCGCCGGCCTCTTCGGCGCGCTGGGCGTCGCCGCCGCCGCCCGCGGCAGCCATGGCGGCGACGACAACCTGGGGATCGCCGCCAACTTCCTGCTGCTGCACGCCCCGGTGCTGATCGGGCTCAGCATCCTCGCCGCGAGCCGCATGGCGGTGATCGCCGGCGCCGTGCTGGGCCTCGGGGTCGCGCTCTTTGCCGGCGACCTCGCCATGCGCGCCTTCACCGGCAACGCGCTGTTCCCGCTCGCCGCCCCGATCGGCGGGGGCACGATGATCCTGGGCTGGATCCTCGTCGTCGTCACCGGCATCGTGGGGCGGCGGGCGTGACCGACAGCCTCGGCGCCTACGACTACATCATCGTCGGCGCCGGCTCGGCGGGATGCGTGCTGGCCAACCGGCTGAGCGCCGATCCGCGCCATCGCGTGCTGCTGCTCGAGGCCGGCGGCAGCGACCGCTACCACTGGGTCGACATCCCCATCGGCTACCTGTTCACGATGGGCAACCCGCGCACCGACTGGATGCTGCGCACCGAACCGGAGCCCGGGCTGAACGGCCGCTCGCTCCCATACCCGCGTGGAAAGGTGCTGGGCGGCTGCTCCTCGATCAACGGCATGATCTACATGCGCGGCCAGGCCGCCGACTATGACGGCTGGCGCCAGATGGGCAATGCGGGCTGGGGCTGGGACGACGTGCTGCCCTACTTCGTGCGTTCCGAGCGCCACCATGGGGGAGCCTCGGCGACCCACGGCGGCAGCGGCGAGTGGCGGGTCGAGAAGCAGCGGCTCAACTGGCCGATCCTCGATGCGTTCGAGGCCGCCGCGGAGGAACTGGGCATCCCGCGCGTCGCCGACTTCAACACCGGCGACAATTTCGGCTGCGGCTATTTCGAAGTGAACCAGCGCGGCGGCGTGCGCTGGAACACGGCCAAGGCCTTCCTGCGCCCGGTCCTCTCGCGCCCCAACCTGCGCGTCGTGACCGGGGCCGAGGCGGAGGCGCTGCTGTTCGAGGGGCGCCGCGTCACCGGGGTCCGCCTGCGCCATCGCGGCCGGCTGTGCGAGGCCCTCGCCGGGCGCGAGGTGATCCTCTCGGCGGGCGCGGTGCATTCGCCCAAGCTGCTCGAGCTCTCCGGCATCGGCCGGCCCGATGTGCTCGGCGGGCTGGGCATTCCGGTGCGTCACCGGCTCGACGGCGTGGGCGAGAACCTGCAGGACCACCTGCAGATCCGCACCGTGTTCAAGGTGCGCAATGCCGAAACGCTCAACCGGCGCTACCACAATCTCGTGCGGCGGGCCGGCATGGGCATGGAATACGCGCTGCGGCGCACCGGGCCGCTGTCGATGGCGCCGAGCCAGTTCGGCATCTTCGCCCGCTCGCGCCCGGAACTCGCGACGCCGGACCTCGAGTATCACGTGCAGCCGCTCTCGACCGACCGGCTCGGCGAGCCGCTGCACCGGTTCGATGCGGTCACGGTCTCGGTCTGCAACCTCCGGCCGCAGAGCCGCGGCACCATCCACATGGAGAGCCCCGATCCGACGGCGGCCCCCAGCATCCGGCCCAACTACCTCTCGGCCGAAGCCGACCGGCGGGTGGCGGCCGATTCGATCCGCCAGGCCCGGGCCCTGATGCGCACGCGGGCCGTCGCGCGCTTTGCGCCCGAGGAGTTCCTGCCCGGCCCCGAATATGGCGACGACGCCGACCTTGCGCGCCGCGCCGGCGACATCGCCACCACCATCTTCCATCCCGTCGGGACCTGCCGGATGGGCACCGATCCGCAGGCGGTGGTCGATCCGCAGCTGCGGCTGCACGGCATCGGCGGGCTGCGGGTGGCCGACGCCTCGATCATGCCCACGATCACCTCGGGCAATACCAACTCGCCGGTGATCATGATCGCCGAGAAGGCGGCGGCGATGGTGCTGGGCTAGGCCCCGCGCCGCCCGCCGCAAAAGCAAAGGGCGCCTCGCGGGCGCCCTTGTCTTTCTCGACGATGCCGGCGGCTCACTTGGGAGCGAGCACCATCACCATCTGCCGGCCTTCCGAACGGGGCGCCGATTCCACCTTGGCCGTGGCCTCGAAGGCGTTCTGCACCTTCACGAGGATCTGCATGCCGAGTTCCTGGTGGGCCATCTCGCGGCCGCGGAAGCGCATGGTGACCTTGACGCGGTCGCCATCCTCGAGGAAGCGCGCCAGCGCCTTCATCTTGGTCTCGTAGTCATGGGTATCGATGCCCGGACGCATCTGGATTTCCTTGACCTCGATCACCTTCTGCTTCTTGCGCGCCTCGGCAGCCTTCTTCTGCGCGGCGTACTTGAAGCGGCCGAGATCGAGAATCTTGGCGACCGGCGGAGTCTGGTTCGGTGATATGACGACCAGGTCCAGACCCTGCTCCTGTGCCTCCGCCAGGGCCTCGCGCGTTCGCACGATGCCACGATTGGCGCCTTCGCCATCGATCAGCTGGACATCGGGGGAGGAGATATCTTCGTTCGACTGCGGCCCATCTTTCTGGGGCGCAACGGGTCTCATGGGACGACGAATGGCAGGCGATCCTTCAACAGTTACCGGAGCGGCGGGAAATCGGCGCTAAAATCATGCTCCGCCGGCCATAAGTCAACACCGGCAAGAGCAAGAAACGCATGCTCAACGCACATCCTCGACAAAGTGTTGCCGCGAAGCAGGCGGCGAGGCATAGCGCTGGGGCACAGAGGAGTCGAGTGATGAGTGAGCCGGCGGTCGAAACCCTGGAGGTCGGAAACGGCGAGGAGGCGCGCCGCATCGCCATGCTGCGCCGTCCCGGCAAGGCCCCCGGCATTTTCTGGCTCGGCGGCTACCGCTCCGACATGGCCGGCTCCAAGGCGCTGGCGCTCGACGCGCTCGGCGCCGAAAGGGGCGTTGCCGTCACGCGCTTCGACTATTCCGGCCACGGCCGGTCGGGCGGCGATTTCCTCAAGGGCACGATCAGCCGCTGGCTCGAGGAATCGCTGGCGGTCTTCGCGCTGACCGAGGGGCAGCAGGTGGTCGTGGGCTCGTCCATGGGCGGCTGGCTGGCGCTGCTGCTGGCCCGCCACCTGCAGCGGCAGGGGAGCGACCGCGTCAGGGCGCTGGTGCTGGTCGCGCCCGCCGTCGACATGACCGAGGAACTGATGCTCGGGCGCTTCACGAAAAAGGAGCTGAAGGCGCTCAGGGAGAAGGGCGTCGTCGAGCAGCCGTCCGAATACTCGTCCGACCCCTATCCGATCACGGCCGCGCTGATCGAGGACGGCCGGCGGCACCTGATGTTCGGGCGCGGCATCGACGTCGGCTGCCCGGTGACGATCCTGCAGGGCGGCAAGGATCCCGACGTGCCGCGCGAGCATGCCCTGAAGCTGGTCCAGCACCTGCTGGTCGATCCGGTGACCTTCACCCTCGTCCCCGACGGCGACCACCGGCTGAGCCGGCCGGAGGACCTCGCGCTGCTGCGCGAGGCGGTGGAACGCGAGATCACCGTGCCGCCGGAGCAGCTGGCGCTGGAACTCTAGCTCACGCGGAGCGGGGTCTTCTGGTTGCCGTCGGCGTCGAAATTGGCTTCCGCGAGCCAGCGCTCGAAGCCGGCCTTGCGGGTGGGCCACTCGCTGTCGAGCATCGAGTACCAAGCGGTGTCGCGGTTCTCGCCCCTGAAGATCATGTGCTGGCGGAACAGCCCTTCGTAGGTGAAACCGAAGCGCTCGGCGGCGCGCTTCGACGGCTCGTTGGCATTGTTGCACTTCCACTCGAAACGGCGATAGCCGAGCGTTTCGAAGACGTGGCGCGCGCTCAGGTACAGCGCTTCCGTGGCGATGCGCGTCCGGGCGATGCGCGGGCCCCAGTACACCGCCCCGAACTCGATGACGCCGTTCTCGGGCACGATGCCCATGAAGGCAAAGCGCCCCTCCGCCCGGCCGGTCGCCCGGTCGATGACGGCGTGATAGAGCCGCTCCGTCGAGCCCATGGCATCGTCGACCCACCGGGCCAGCTCCGCCGCGTCCGCCGGCGCCTGCTGCAGGTAGGTGAAGCGTTCGGGCTCGACGGCGGCGTGGAGGTCGGCGGCATGGGACGGGCCGAGCGGCTCGATTCGGGCATAGCGGCCCTCGAGCACGGCGCGGCCGGGCGGGGTCGCGGGCCTGGGACCGCTCATGCGTGGCTCTCCCAGATGGCGTCGAGACCTTCGCGGTAGGTCGGATATTCGAGCTCGGTGCCGAGCGCGGCCAGCACCCGCTTCGAGGACACGCGCTTGTTGTCGCCGTAAAAGCTCCGCGCCATCTCGGTCATCTGCGCCGTCTCGAACGGCGTCTCGGGCGGCGGCTCGACACCCATCAGCCCGGCGGCATAGGTCACGAGGTCCTGCGGCGGCGCCGGCTCGGTGTCGGCGAGGTTGTAGGTGCCCGCGAGCTTGCCGAGGGCGGCGAGCGCGGTGATCCGGCCGATGTCGCCTACATGGATGCGGTTGAACACCTGCCCCGGCTTGATGATGCGCCGCGCGGTTCCCTCGCGCAGCTTGTCGAAGGCCGAACGGCCGGGCCCGTAGATGCCGGCCAGCCGCTCGATGAACAGGGGCACGCCCCGCGCCTCGGCATAGTCGCGCCAGGCCTGCTCGGCGACGACCCGCTGCTGCGAGCGGACGTTGAGCGGCCGTGTCGGCGCGTCCTCGTCGACCCACTCGCCGCCGAAATCGCCATAGACGCCGACGGTGGAGAAGTACCCGATCCACTCGAGCCGGTCGGCCGCGTCGAGGTCGGCGCGGTGGTGCAGCAGGGCCGGATCGCCGCGCTCGTCGGGCGGGATCGAGAGGATCACGTGGGTGGCGTTGCGCAGGTCTTCGCCGAGCGTCGCGCCGGGGCGCTCGCCGTCGAAGATGTGGATCCGGTAGTTGCTGTCGGCGAAGGCCTCGGCCCCGTCCTCGGTGCGGGTGGTGCCGGCGATCGGCGTGCCGGGATTGTCGAGCAGGTGCAGCGCCCGCGCCGTGGCGCGCGACGAGTAACCCATGCCAAAGAAGAAGACGTTCATATCAAGTGGTCTCTCGGGCGCCTGCCTCGGGATCGCGGATGGCTCCGCTGCGGCACGGCGCGACAGTTTCTAACGCGCGCGCACCGGCTGGACGGTCGCGCTCCACTCTGCCTGAACGCTCATGTCGCCCTCATCGGGCAAAAACGCAAGCCTGAGTTCGCCCGCGCGCGCTGCATCCACCAGCCGGCGCACCGCCCACACGGCGGCGCCGCGGATCAGCGGATGGGGATCGCCGAGCCGCGCCTCGACAAGGGGAACGAGCGCCGGGTCGGCGGAGTTGCCTGCCGCGATCAGCACGTTGCGCAGGAACCGCGCGTGGCCGATGCGCTTGACCGGCGAGCCGGAGAACAGCGCCCGGAACCCGGCATCGTCGAGCTGCAGCAGGTCGCCGAGCGCCGGAGCCCTCAGTTCGTCGCGCGCCATCAGCTTCATCTCGTGCGTCTGCGAGGCGAACTTGTTCCACGGACAGACCGCGAGGCAGTCGTCGCAGCCATAGACGCGGTTGCCCATGGCGGCGCGGAACTCGATCGGGATCGGCCCGGGGTGCTCGATGTTGAGGTAGCTGAGGCAGCGCCGCGCATCGAGCTGGAAGGGCGCGGGAAAGGCATTGGTGGGGCAGACCTCGAGGCAGCGCGTGCAGCTGCCGCAGCTTTCGGGATGCGGGGCATCGGCCGGCAGTTCGGCCGCGGTGAAGATGGCGCCGAGGAAGAGCCAGGACCCGTACTCGCGCGAGACGAGCACGGTGTGCTTGCCCTGCCAGCCGATGCCGGCGGCCTCGGCCAGCGGCTTTTCCATCACCGGGGCGGTGTCGACGAAGACCTTGACCTCGGCGCCGGTGCGCTGGGCCAGCAGGCCCGCGAGCTCCTTGAGCCTGCCCTTGATGATGTCGTGGTAATCCCGGTTGCGCGCATAGACCGAGATGTTGCCGGTGCCCGGTCGTTCGAGGTCGGCGAGCGGATCGCTGTCCGGCCCGTAGTTCATGCCCACCATGATGACCGAACGCGCCTCGGGCCAGAGCGCCTGCGGCGCGCCGCGCCGTTCCGCCGTCTCCAGCATCCAGGCCATGTCGCCGTGCCAGTGGCGGCCGAGCGCCTCGCCGAGCCGGGCCGGCAGGTCCGGGCGCGCATCGGCCCGCGCGATGCCGAAGGCGCTGAAGCCCAGCGCCGTGGCGCGCTGCCGGAGGTCTGCGAGGAGCCTTGTCGTTGTCACGGGCGGTGCCTTAGCACACCGCCGCGCGCATCAGAAATCGAGGTCTGCGTATCCCGGCGCGGCCGGCATGCCGCCGATGCGGTCGTTCAGCAACGTCCGGAAGGCCGGGCGCGACTTGATGCGGGCATACCAGTTGCGCGTCTCGATCGAGGTGTCCCACAGCACGTCGCCGAGATAGTCGAGGCTGCTGAGGTGCGCCGCGAGCGCGAAATCGGCGAGCGTCATGGCATCGCCGGCCATCCAGTGGCGGGTGGCGAACAGCCAGTTGAAATAGTGCAGGTGCTCGCCGAGGTTGGCCTTGGCGACGCGCAGCACGCCCGGCTCGGGGACCGCCCCGCGCTGGTCGCGCTTCACGATCTTTTCCTCGAGGATGTAGCGGGTCACCTCGTCGTTGAGCTTGACCAGCACCCATTCGAGCAGGCGCCACATCTCGTTGCGCATCGACGCCTGGGCCGGAAACAGGCCGGCCACGGCGCTCGGCGTGTAGCGGTCCTCGATGGCATGGATCACCGCCATGGTGCCCACGATCGGCGGCTCGTTGGGCTCGATGAGGATCGGCACGGTCGCCGCGGGGTTGATCTCGAGCAGGGCCGGATCGCGGGCCCAGGGCTTGATGTCGTCGAGGTCGATGGCGACGCCGTATTCGGCGAACATCAGGCGCGCCAGGCGGGAGGACGGGTCGAGCCGGTGCTGGAGCAACCTTGGCATGCGCTGTTCGATCCTTGGCGGGCTACCGCAAATCGGGCTAGAAGCCGCCCGGCGGCCCGAGCGGTGGGCTTGAGTTAGGGTATCAGATGAACGGCGATCAAGGTCTTTTTGTGCCTCTTCTCCTCGGCATCGTCGAGGGGCTTACCGAATTCCTGCCCGTCTCCTCCACCGCCCACATCCTGCTCATCGGTCACTTCCTCGGCTTCAACAGTCCGGGCCGGGTTTTCGAGGTGCTGATCCAGTTCGGCGCCATCCTCGCGATCGTCGTGGTCTACTTCCGGCGGCTCGTCGGCATTGCCCGTGACGCCATTGCGGGCAAGCCCGGCGCCCTGCGCTTCGTCCTCGGCGTGGTGCTGGCCTCGCTGCCGGCCGGGCTCGTCGGCGTGCTGGCCCACGACTTCATCAAGTCGGTGATCTACGAGACGCCGGTGGTGTTCTGCGTGTCGCTGATCCTGGGCGGCATCGTGCTGCTCTATGTCGACCAGCTCAAGCTCACCCCGAAATACACCGATATCTACAACTACCCGCCGCTCCTCTGCTTCTATATCGGCCTGTTCCAGATGGTCGCGCTGATCCCGGGCGTGTCGCGCTCGGGCGCCACCATCGTCGGCTCGCTCCTGCTCGGCACCGACAAGCGCTCGGCGGCCGAGTTCACCTTCTTCATCGCCATGCCGATCATGGGCGGCGCCTTCATCTTCGATCTCTACAAGAGCCGCGAGTTCATCACCGCCGAGCTCGGCGCGGCGGTGATCATCGGCTTCGCCGCCGCCTTCGTCACCGCCTTCTTCGTCGTGCGCTACGTGCTCGACTACATCTCCCGCCACGGCTTCGCGGTCTTCGCCTACTGGCGGATCTTCGCCGGCGCGGTCGGGCTCTGGGCCCTGCTGCTGTTCAAGTGATCCGGCTGCCCGTCCGGCGCGGGGTGACAAACCGGCGCGGGCACACCATTATCCAGCTCCCGGAATAGGCGGTGGGGATGTCCGTGGCGACTAAGGCCAATATCGACGCCTGGTTCGAGCGCATCGGCTTCGCCGGCTCGATCGCACCCTCGGTGGAGACGCTGACGCAACTGGTGCAGCTGCACCTCGCGGCGATCCCCTTCGAGAACCTCGACCCGCTGATGGGCGTGCCCATCCGGCTCGAACTGGCCAATCTCCAGCAGAAGCTGCTGTTCGACCGCCGCGGCGGCTACTGCCTCGAGCACAACCTGCTGCTGCGCGCCATGCTCGAGGAACTCGATTTCGAGGTGCGGGCGCATGGCGCGACCGTGGTCTGGGGCCGCACCGAAGTGGCCGCGGACGAACCCCATACCCACCTGGTGCTGACCGTCGATGTCGCCGGGGCCACCTATCTCGTCGACGTCGGCTTCGGCGGTCCCACGCCCACCGCGCCGCTGCGCCTCAGGGCCGAGGTCGAGCAGGAGACGCCGCACGAAACCTACCGGCTGGCCGAGACTGACGGGCTGTGGCGGCTCGAGCTGCGGCGCGGCGAGCAGGACTGGCAGGGCCTCTACGAATTCACGACGGTCGAGGTGGCGGCCGAGGGCCTCGTGCAGATGAACGAGCGGGTCTCCTCGAGCCCCGCTTTCCGCGAGCGGCTGGTCGCGGCGCGGGCCGAAAAGGGCCGCCGCCTCGCGCTGCGCAACCTGCGCTTCAACATCCACGCCGCCGGCGCGCCGACCGAGACGCGCCTTCTCGCGACGACCGCCGAGCTGCGCGAGGTGCTGGCGGGCCCGTTCGGCATCCAGTTGCCCCATGACGAGCGGCTGGAGCCGGCGCTGCAGAAGATCGTCGACGGCGGGGCCGACTGATGCCGCCGGTCCTGGTCGATCCCGGCAAGGTCCGCGAGTTCGAGGACTTCCGGAGCTTTTACGACTGGCTCGCCGAAAACCACGACACGGCCGACGAGCTCTGGATCAAGCTGCACAAGGTCGGCTCGGGGCTGAAGTCGATCAACGCCAAGGAGGCGATCGACGCGGCGCTCTGCTGGGGCTGGATCGACGGCATCCGCAAGGGCCTCGACGAGCGCAGCTTCCTGCAGCGCTACACGCCGCGCGGCAAAAAGAGCGTGTGGAGCAGGATCAACGTCGACAATGTCGCCCGGCTGGAGGAGGCGGGGCTGATGACCGGCCACGGCCGCGCCCATGTCGAGGCCGCCAGGGCCGACGGCCGCTGGGACCGCGCCTATGGCAGCGGGCGCGACCTGAAGATCCCCGACGACCTGCAGGCGGCGATCGATGCCAGCCCGGCGGCGCGGCAGATGCTGGGCAGGCTGACCGAGCAGAACCGCTTCGCGCTCGCCTTCCGCATCCACAACATCAAGACGGCGGCGGCCCGCGAGCGCAGGATCCGCGGCTTCGTGGAGATGCTCGAGCGGGGCGAGACCATCTATCCCCAGAAGGCGCGATGACCGTCTGGGTCGCCTTCCTCCGCGCCGTCAATGTCGGCAAGCGCCAGATGAAGATGGCCGAGCTCAAGGCGCTCTGCGAGGAGCTGGGCTATGGCGGGGTCAGGACCATCCTCGCGAGCGGCAACGTGCGCTTCGAGTGCGGCTACGATCCCAAGGCCGAGCTCGAGGCGGCGATTGCCCGGCGCTGGGGCTGGTCATCCGAGGCGGTGATGCGCTCGGCCGCCGAGATCGAGGCGATGCTGGCCTCTGCTCCCTTCGCCGGCTATCCGGACGAGGGCCCCTTCCACCGCTACGTGATGATGTTCGACGCGACGCTGCCGGAGAACGCCGGCTTCACCGGCATCGCCGGCGACTACGACGTGGTGCGCACCGATCCGCGCGAGCTCTACCTCGTCGGCTGGCGCCAGCCGGACGGGCGGCACGGGCCGGGACTGGACAAGTTCGACCGGCAGTTGGAGAAGGGGACGGTTGCCACCCTGCGCAACTGGAACACCATTCCCAAGGTCCTCAGATGATTACGGTTCTCGGCTCCACCAACCTCGACCTGATCGGCACCGTGAGCCGTATCCCCAAGCCTGGCGAGACCGTGCCGGGTGATCGCTTCTCGATGGCCGCGGGCGGCAAGGGGGCCAACCAGGCGCTGGCGGCGCGCCGGGCCGGCGGCGACGTGCGGATGTTCGCCGCGGCGGGCTCGGACGCCTTCGCCGACGAGGCGCTGCAGCTGCTCCGCGCCGAGGGCGTCGACCTCGCCCATGTGCGCTCCGTCGAGGGACCGACCGGCATCGCCATGATCTTCGTCGACGCCGAGGGCGAGAACGTCATCGCCATCCTGCCCGGCGCCAACGGCACGATGGCACCCGCCGACGCCGACGCGGCGCTTGCCGGGCTCGGCATCGGCTCGGTGCTGATGCTGCAGCAGGAAATCCCGCAGGCCGCGACCGAGCGGGCCCTCGAGCTGGCGCGGGCCCAGGGCGTCGTCTCGATCCTCAACACCGCGCCGTTCCTCGATACGACCCGCGCCGTGGCCGAACAGGCCTCGATCGTGATCGCCAACGAGACCGAGTTCGAACTGCTGACCGGCGCCGGACTCGACCGGCTCGATGCCGCCATGTCCGACTGGGCCCGCGCGCAGAACCAGACCGTGATCGTGACGCTCGGGGCCGAGGGCGCGCGCGCCGCGACGCCGCGGGGCAGCTTCCGCGTCCCGGCGCTCAGCGTTGACCCGGTCGACACGGTCGGCGCCGGCGACACCTTCTGCGGCTACCTCGCGGCCGGCCTCGACCATGGGCTCGACCTCGAGGCCGCGATGCGCCGCGCCGCGGTGGCCGCGAGCCTCGCGGTGCTGA
>JAEYZJ010000322.1 GCA_023430705.1 Pseudomonadota bacterium
CGAGGTACTGCTCGGCATCGAGGGCGGCCATGCAGCCCATGCCCGCGGCAGTCACGGCCTGGCGGTAGACGTCGTCGGTGACGTCGCCGGCGGCAAAGACGCCGGGCACGTTGGTGGCGGTGCCGCCGGGCACGACCTGGAGATAGCCGCCGGGCTTCATGTCCAGCTTGCCCGAGAAGATGGAGGTGGCCGGCTGGTGGCCGATGGCGATGAAGACGCCGTCGACGTTCAGTTCGGTGACCCGGCCGGTGCGGGTGTCGCGGATCCGCACGCCCTTGACCGAACGCGGCATGTTCTCGCCGAAGACTTCCTCGACCTCGGCGTTCCAGATGACCTCGACCTTGGGGTTCCTGAACAGCCGGTCCTGCAGGATGCGCTCGGCGCGGAACTCGCCGCGGCGGTGGACGACGGTGACCTTGGAAGCGAAGTTGGTGAGGAACAGCGCTTCCTCGACGGCGGTGTTGCCGCCGCCGACCACGACCACTTCCTTGCCGCGGTAGAAGAAGCCGTCGCAGGTGGCGCAGGCGGAAACGCCGAAGCCCTGGAACTTCTCCTCGGACTCGAGGCCGAGCCAGCGCGCCTGGGCGCCGGTGGCGACGATGACGGAATCGGCGGTGTAGCGCGTGCCGCTGTCACCGATGAGGACGAAGGGGCGCTTGTCGAAATCGACCTCGACGATGATGTCGTTGACCATCCGCGTGCCGACATGCTCGGCCTGCGCCTTCATCTGCTCCATGAGCCAGGGGCCCTGGATGACATCGGCGAAGCCGGGATAGTTCTCGACGTCGGTGGTGATGGTGAGCTGGCCGCCGGGCTGGATGCCCGCGATCATGACCGGCTCCAGCATGGCGCGCGCCGCATAGATGGCCGCCGTATAGCCGGCCGGACCCGATCCGATGATGACGACTTTGGCGTGCACCTTAAGCTCCATTACGCTTGGACTTTGTCAGTCCCGACCTATGCCCGACCTATGCCCGACCTATGCCCGACCCATGCCCGACCCATGCGCGCGAGAGGCCCACGCGCGAACCAAAATAGGGGGTTCGGCGCGCGGCTTTCAAGGGCGCCGCCATCGTCCAGCGACGATGGAGCGCATGGCATGGCGGAAAAGTCCACAGTTTCGCGCGGGGAGGGGGCCCACGCGCGGCTCAGACGTACTTAACTTCGAGGATTTCGTAGGTCCTGGCGCCTCCGGGGGCAGCCACTTCCACCGAATCGCCCGGCTCCTTGCCGATCATGGCGCGGGCGATGGGCGAGGAGATCGAGATGCGGCCCTTGCTCAGGTCCGCCTCGGCATCGCCGACGATCTGGTAGGACTTCTCGGACTCGGTGTCCTCGTCGATGAGCTTGACGGTGGCGCCGAACTTGATAGTCGAGCCCGACAGCTTGGTGACGTCGATGATGTCGGCGAGCGCCAGCAGCGCCTCGAGTTCCTTGATCCGGCCCTCGTTGATGCTCTGCTGCTCCTTGGCGGCGTGGTACTCGGCGTTCTCGGAAAGGTCGCCATGGGCGCGCGCTTCCGAGATGGCAGCGATGATGCTGGGCCGATCCTCCGAGGTGCGCCGACGATATTCCTCCGACAGGGCCTTGTGACCCAATGGTGTCATCGGAATCTTGTCCATTGCCGTCTCCAACTCAAAGAAAGGCTCCCCCTGCCAAAGTCATTCGGCGAACCGGCAGGCTGACTTGAGGGGGAGCGTCCGAACAGACTGCCTTCGCCGCGCGCTTCGGTCAAGCACCGAGGGGCGCGGCGTGAGGGCGCGGTGCATATCGTGCGGCGCCGGACGCGCGTCAAGAGCGCGTCAGGAGCGTGGGCCGGGGCGGCCGGCAGGCGGGGAAGGGCGACCACAAAGAGAAAGGGCGCGGCCCGCAGGCCACGCCCTTTTTCGGTTTCCCTCGAAACCTTGGTCTCAGCTCGCCTGGAGGTTGTCGGCGGCGTTCTTGCCCGTCCGCTTGTCCTTGACGATCTCGTAGGTCACCTTCTGGCCCTCATCGAGGCCAGAGAGGCCGGAACGCTGGACAGCCGAGATATGCACGAAGACGTCAGCCCCACCCTCGTCGGGCTGAATGAATCCGTATCCCTTCTGGCCATTGAACCATTTTACAGTGCCGGTAGCCATATATAGTCCCTTTCGCAGACTGCCGTGGCGACTCCCACCCCAATAGGAGCCTCCGCCAATCGAATTCTTGGAATGAACCTCAGCAGGCGCGTAAGACGCCAGGCACGAAGTGTCGGCCGCAATATTCGACGGTCAACTTGTAGCCGGAAACGAACCGCCTATCAATATGTACGATTAAATGACTTTGTCCCGGCGCGCAGGTGGCGCGACGGGCTGGACATCTATCCGACGAACTCTTCCTGGCGCACCTGAGGACGGGTGCAGCAAGGCCTCAAAACAGGGGCACAACGCCCGCAGACTGGCCAGACAAATACGGAGCGGCCATATCCGTAGTCTATGCCCCACCACTGTGGCGGCATAGTGGAAAAAACATCCTTCCACCTCCCATCCGGGCAGACCCGGCGTCGTATGAATGCGTATCCGTCCCATCCGGAGCGCCAACTGACTGCACCGGTTACTGTATTCGTAGGGCGTGACGGGTGCCGGCCGGCGCCCGCGGCGGCGGCAGGGCGCGGTCATCGTCGTGACGGGGTCGTGACGGGGTAGAGGGGCGGCGGGCCGCCCCCCTCCGGTTCAGGCGAGGGCCACGCGGATGGCGCGCTCGAGCGGCGAGTAGTCGGCGTCGCCGCGCTCCAGCTGCAGGGGCACGCGCGGCAGCAGCGGCGGCTGGGCCATGAAGCGCGGCCGGGCGCCGCGATGCGGCTGGGCCGCATGCACGAGGAACGGATGGCAGAGATAGACCGTGCCGGGACTGCCGGTCGCGAGCACCTCGGGCCGATGGGCCGAGGCGGCGAAGTCGTCGGCGGCGAGTTCGCGCAGGGTCAGGCCCGCTTCCCCGGCCGGGGCCAGCTGCCGGGCGATGTCGAGATGCGAGCCGACCCGGATGCGGGTGGGGGCGTCGTCCTCGCCGACCTCGGAGAAGATGAACAGCATCAGCAGGGCCCGGCCCTTCGAGCCGACGTTGGCGCGCCAGCTCAGAAAGTCCGACGGGTTCTCCTCCCAGCCGAAGCTGACGTCGATGTGCCAGCCGGCATCGCCGGGGTCGTCGGGCGAGGGGAAGCGGACCGGGAAGGTGCCGAGCGCGCCGGGAGGCGCCCACCGGCCCGGCCCGACGAGCTGGTCGAAGGCGGCGTGGAGGAGAGGCGTGTTGGCGGCCGCGACGAAGGGCGGCTGGGCGTAGGTGCCGAGACGGATGACGGGCCGGGTCCAGGTGGCCGGGTCGTCCGGGTCGAGGCCGGTGTCGGCCCAGAGGATGGCGCGGCACTCGTCGGCGAGGGCCCGGGGGAAGGCTTCGTCGAGGCGGACGAAACCGTCAGTGACAAACTGTTCGACCTGCGCTGCCGAGAGCGCGGAAATGGTGTCGGGCATTGAAAAAATCCAGATCGCATCAGGCCCGCGGAAAGCGGGCGGAGCGCCCGAAGGCGCGGCGTGCTGCCTTGCGGCTCGCTCAGGCGAGCAGGAACACGGATGCGAAGTGGCGGATCATCATCATGATGCACGGATCATAGGGATCGCGGGCCGCGCGTCAAGGCCGGGCCAGGGAACAGGCCGCCGGCATCAGCACAGGCGATCCGAAGACGGCGATCTGGCCCGCAACCAGAGGCGCGGGCCGGGTCGTCTCGATCAGGCGGCCGGCTCGAAGTAGCTCTGCAGCGGGCGGACCTGCAGGTTGCCCTCGCGGTAGGCGATGATGCCCTCCACCGCGGCGACGGCGCCGGGAATGGTGGTGTAGTAGGGAATCTTGCCCATCAGCGCCGTGCGGCGGATGTCGCGGCTGTCGGCGATCGACTTGGTGCCATCCGTCGTGTTGATCACCAGCTGGACGCCGCCGTTCTTCATGGCGTCGACGATGTGCGGGCGACCCTCTAGCACCTTGTTGACCTTGGTGGCGGCGATGCCGTTTTCCACCAGGTACTTATGGGTGCCGGAGGTGGCGACGATCTTGAAGCCGGCGTGTTCGAGGTGGCGGCAGAAGTCGAGGATCAGCGGCTTGTCGTCGTCACGGACCGAGACGAACACCGTGCCTTCGCGCGGCACCTTGGAGCCGGCGCCGAGCTGGGACTTGGCGAAGGCGATGGGGTAGCTGGTGTCGAGGCCGATAACCTCGCCGGTCGACTTCATCTCGGGACCGAGCACGGTATCGACGCCGGGGAAGCGGTTGAACGGGAAAACGGCTTCCTTGACCGCGACGTGGTTGAGCTTCCTCTCGACGAGGTTGAAGCTCGCCAGCGTCTCGCCGGCCATGACGCGCGAGGCGATCTTGGCGATCGGCTGGCCGATGACCTTGGCGACGAAGGGGACCGTGCGCGAGGCGCGCGGGTTCACTTCGAGGATGTAGATGGTGCCGTCCTTGAGCGCGTACTGCACGTTCATCAGGCCGCCCACCTTGAGCGCGAGCGCGAGCTCGGTGGTCTGGCGCTTGAGCTCGGCGATGACCTCCTCGCTGAGGTGGATCGGCGGGAGCGAGCAGGCGCTGTCGCCGGAGTGGATGCCGGCTTCCTCGATGTGCTCCATGATGCCGCAGACGAAGACGTACTTGCCGTCGGAGAGGCAGTCGACGTCGATCTCGATGGCGCGCTGCAGGTAGCCGTCGAACAGCAGCGGGTTGTCGGAGAGGACCGAGTTGATCTGGCCGGTCTTGTCGTTGGGGTAGCGCATCAGGATGTCGGGTGGCACGAGCCCGGTGAGGGTGTCCTGCACGTAGCGCTCGAACTCGGACGGGGAATGCACGATGGCCATGGCGCGGCCGCCGAGCACGTAGGACGGACGGATCACCAGCGGATAGCCCAGGCGCTCGGCGACGAGGCGGGCCTGCTCGAGCGAGTAGGCGATGCCGTTCTTGGGCTGGCTCAGCTCGAGGCGGCTGATGAGCTTGCTGAACAGGTCGCGGTCTTCGGCGAGGTCGATCGATTCGGGCTGGGTGCCCAGGATCGGCACGCCGGCCTTCTCGACGGCCTCGGCGAGGTTCAGCGGGGTCTGGCCGCCGAACTGGACGATGACGCCGTGCAGGGTCCCGTTCGACTTCTCGGTCTCGAGGATCTCGATGACGTCTTCCTCGGTGAGCGGCTCGAAGTAGAGGCGGTCGGAGGTGTCGTAGTCGGTCGAGACGGTCTCGGGGTTGCAGTTGATCATGATGGTTTCGTAGCCCGCGTCGGCGAGCGCGAAGGCAGCATGGCAGCAGCAGTAGTCGAACTCGATGCCCTGGCCGATGCGGTTGGGACCGCCGCCCAGGATCACGACCTTCTTGCGGTCGGACGGACGGGCCTCGTCCTCGGGCGCGCCGTTGAACGGGGTCTCGTAGGTCGAGTACATGTAGGCGGTGGGCGAGGCGAACTCGGCCGCCGAGGTATCGATGCGCTTGTAGACCGGGCGCACGCCGAGCTGCTTGCGCAGGGCGCGCACGTCCCGGGGCTGGCGGCCGCTCAGTTCGGCGAGGCGGCGGTCGGAAAAGCCCATGGACTTGAGGGTGCGCAGGGTGCGCGCCTCCTCGGGCAGGCCGAAGTCGCGGACCTGCCTTTCGGTGTCGACGATCGCCTTGATCTGCTCGAGGAACCACGGATCGATGCGCGAGGCGTCGTGAATGTCCTCGAGCGAATAGCCCAGGCGCATGGCTTCGGCCACGTGCAGCAGGCGCTGCGGGGTCGGGGTGGAGATGGCGGCGAAGACGGCGTTCTCGTTGTCGTCGGCGGGCGCGCCGGTGGCGTAGCCGGGGATGCCGATCTCGTTGAGGCCGGTGAGGCCGGTCTCGAGCGAACGCAGCGCCTTCTGCAGCGATTCCTGGAAGGTGCGGCCGATGGCCATCGCCTCGCCGACCGACTTCATCGAGGTGGTGAGGCGCGGATCGGCGCCCGGGAACTTCTCGAAGGCGAAGCGCGGGATCT
>JAEYZJ010000022.1 GCA_023430705.1 Pseudomonadota bacterium
CCCACCAATGTCGCCTTCACCCTCGGGCAAATCTCCCATACAACTCCCGCCAACGAGGGACGGGACGGATGCCTGAAGAGATTCTCCAGACGCAAAAGCTGCATGACCGCTGCGAGCGCGCGCTCGCCGAGCGCTTCACCGTGCACAAGCTGCACACGGCTGAGGACAAGGACGCGCTGCTGCGCGAAGTCGGCAGCCGCGTGCGCGCCGTCGCCGGCGGCAATGTCGACGCCGCGCTGATGGACAGGCTCCCCGGGCTCGAGATCATCGCCAACTTCGGCGTCGGCTATGACTCGATCGACACCAGGGCTGCGCGCGAGCGCAACATCCGCGTCACCAACACGCCCAACGTGCTGAACGACGCCGTCGCCGAACTCACCATCGGGCTGATGATCGCGCTCGCCCGCCGCATCCCGCAGGCCGACCGGTTCGTGCGCGACGGCAAGTGGGCCAAGGTCGGCTACCGCCTGCAGACCGAACTCAACGGCAAGACCGTCGGCATCCTCGGGCTGGGTCGCATCGGCAAGGAGATCGCCACCCGCTGCCAGGCCATGCGCATGCGCGTCGTCTACCACGGCCGCCGGCGCCAGTCCGACGAGCCCTATGTCTATTACGACGACCTGACCGCCATGGCCCGCGATTGCGACTGGCTGGTGCTGATCGCGCCGGGCGGCAAGGGCACCGAGAAGATCGTCTCGCGCGAGGTGCTGGAAGCGCTCGGCCCGGAGGGCTATCTCGTCAACGTCGCCCGTGGCACGCTCGTCGACGAGGCGGCCATGCTCGAGCTGCTGAAGAGCTGGAAGCTCGGTGGCGCGGCGCTCGACGTGTTCGAGAACGAGCCGGCGATGGACCCCGGCTTCTGGGAGCTCGACAACGTCGTGCTGTCGCCCCACCAGGGCAGCGCCACGCACCAGACGCGCGACAAGATGGGCGACCTCGTCGTCGCCAATCTCGTCGCCCATTTCGACGGTGAACCATTGCTCAGCGCGGTGGTGTAGCCGGGACAAATTCGCTGCCCGGGGGGACGGGCGGCAGGCATCAGTAGTGGAGGACTGCATTGCTTATCGATCTCAACAACAAGGTCGCGATCGTGACCGGCGCCGGTCGTGGCATCGGCCGGGTCATTGCCCGCACGCTTGCCAGGGAGGGGGCGACCGTCGTCGTCCTCGACTTCAAGCAGGACCTGCTCGACGATGCCGCGGTCGAATGGACCGAGGCCGGCTGGCCCGGCACGCGCGTCCTCTGTGACGTGCGCGAGGCGGCGCAGGTCACCGCCGCCGTCAATGCCATCGAGCAGCAGTACGGCCGCGTCGACATCCTCGTCAACAATGCGGGCGTCGCCGCCGGCGAGCGCGTCGACAAGCTGCCCGAGGCGGTGTGGGATGCCAACTTCGACACCAACACCAAGGGCGTGTTCCTGATGTGCCAGGCCGTGGCGCCCCTGATGCAGCGCCAGGCGTCCGGCCGCATCATGAACGCCGCATCCTTTGCCGCCATCATTCCCTCGATCGGCAGCGCCGCCTATGCCGCCAGCAAGTCCGCCGTGGTGCAGTTCACCCGCGTGCTGGCGGGCGAGCTCGGGCCCTTCAACGTCACGGCGAACTCCTACTCGCCGGGCATGATCCCGACCATGATGAACAGCTACGCCAAGCTGCCCGACGCGCGGGCCCAGCGCCTGCTCGACACCCTGACCCTGCGCCGCTGGGGCGACCCGCAGGACGTCGCCAACCTCATCTGCTTCCTCGCCTCCGACCTCGCCGCCTACATCACCGGCGCGTCCATCGACATCTCCGGCGGCAAGTTCGCGACCCAGATCCCCTCGGTCGCCTACGAGACCTGACGAGACCTGACCCCACCTGATCGGCCCCGCACCCCGGGGCCGATGTCCGGTTTGCCGGGGGGCGACGGGACGTTCCTCGCTCGCAAGCGCGGAACTCCCATGCCCCGAACGCCATTGCCTTTGTGCCGGCCGGTCGAGAGACTGGCCGGAACTGTTCGGCGGAGACCCAGATGACGGATTGGTGGCGTGGCGCGGTGATCTACCAGGTGTACCCGCGTTCGTTTCAGGACACGAACGGCGACGGCATCGGGGACCTCGCCGGCATCATGCGACGGCTCGACTACATCGCGAGCCTGGGGGTGGATGCGATCTGGCTGAGCCCGATCAACCAGTCCCCGCAGAAGGACATGGGCTACGACGTCTCCGACTACACCGAAGTCGACCGCCTGTTCGGCAGCCTCGAGGACTTCGACTCGCTGGTCGAGCGCGCCCATGCGCTGGGCCTCAAGGTCATCATCGACCAGGTGCTGAGCCATTCGTCCGACGAGCATCCCTGGTTCCGCGAGAGCCGGCTCAACCGCACCAATTCGAGGGCCGACTGGTACGTCTGGGCCGACCCCAGGCGCGATGGCTCGCCGCCCAACAACTGGCCGTCCGTGTTCGGCGGCCGCGCCTGGGAGTGGAACCCCTCGCGCGGGCAGTACTACTTCCACAACTTCCTGATCGAGCAGCCCGACCTCAACTTCCATAATCCGGACGTGCAGGATGCGGTACTCGACGTGCTGCGCTTCTGGCTGGAGCGGGGCGTCGACGGCTTCCGCCTCGACACCGTGAACTACTATTTCCATGACCGCCAGCTGCGCTCCAACCCGGCCGCCCGGCGCCCCCGGCACCTGCCCTATGCCGTGAACCCCTACGACATGCAGGATCACCGCTACGGCAAGAGCCAGCCCGAGAACCTCGAGTTCCTCAAGCGGCTGCGCAAGCTCCTCGACCAGTACCCCGGCACCACCACGGTCGGCGAGATCGGCGACAGCCACCGCGGCCTGCAGCTGATGGAGCAGTACACCTCGGGCGGCGACAAGCTGCACATGGCCTACACCTTCGACATGCTCGGGCCCGAGTTCACCGCCGAGCATTTCCGTGCCAAGCAGCAGAAGTTCTTTGCCCACGCCCCCAACGGCTGGCCGTGCTGGGCCTTCTCCAACCACGACGTCATCCGCCACATGTCGCGCTGGGCCCCGTACGCGGCGAGTTCGGCGGCGCTGGCGCGGCAGGCCGCGGCGATGCTGCTCAGCTTCAGGGGCTCGGTCTGCCTCTACCAGGGCGAGGAACTGGGCCTGCCCGAGGCCGAGATCCTGTTCGAGGAACTGACCGACCCGCCGGGCATCCGCTTCTGGCCCGAGTACAAGGGCCGCGACGGTTGCCGCACCCCCATGCCGTGGGAGGAAGGCGAGGCGCCGAACGGCTTCTCGTCAGGCAAGCCCTGGCTGCCGGTGAAGCCGAACCACTCCGCGCTGAACGTCGCGCGCCAGGACCAGGACCCGGACTCGACGCTGAACTTTTATCGCCGCGCGCTGGCCTTCCGGCGCGCCCACCCGGTGCTGAAGAACGGCGACATCGAGTTCATGAAGGTCAGCGAGCCGCTGCTCGCCTTCCGCCGCCTTGCCGGCAAGACCAGCAACGAGACGCTCACCTGTCTCTTCAACCTCTCGGCCGAGCCGCTCACCGTGACGCTGACCGGCGGGGAAGGGCTGGAGCCCCTCGAGCTCTCGCAGGGCGCGGAACGGCGGAAGACCAGGCTGCGGCTCGCCGGCAACGGCTTTGCCTTCTTCGATACCGGCGACATGAAGGTGGCGTTCGGCGGCCGGCGCAGGCGCCGGTAGGCCCCCTCAGTCCACCCGTTCCCAGGTGTCCGGATCGTAGTAGTCGCTGTGCCAGCTGCCGTCCGGATACTGCACGAACGCCTCGACGCACCCGTCCGACGCGAGGCTCACCGAGCGGGCGTCGACGCCGCGCTTGCGCAGCTCGATCTTGGCGATGTCGGGGTTGAAGTCGCTCGTGTCGCCGAAGCGCACCTTGCCGTCCTTGCTCGTCATCGAGAAGCCGAACTCGATCCTGAGCCCGGGCGTGTTGTCGTTGAGGTCGCAGTTCGGGCGGGCGGCCGCCGGGCTGGCCACGAGGCCGGCAGCGATCACGATCGGCAGGGCGAGGCGCAGCATGTCAAATCTCCGATATGCGGCGGCAACTTACGCGATCGGCTGCGGCGGCGCTACGGCAGCTCCCTGTTGCGCACCAGCAACGTCACTGTGGGGATGGCCACCGTGAGCACCAGCAGCCGCGTCACGTGGTGCGCCGCGATGAACGCCGTATCGAACCCGAGCGCGATGCCGAGCGCCCCCATGCCCTCGAGACCGCCCGGCGACAGCCCCAGCCAGATCTGGCCGATCGGCATGTCGACGAGCGGCGAGATCGCGACGACGACGACCGTGCAGATCGCCACCGTGATCGCCGTGCCCAGCAGGCCCCCGGCCGACGCCTTGATGAACTCGCGCCGGCTGATGCCGTTGAAGCGCGCCCCGATCATCGCCCCGATGAGGATGAAGGTCGCCGTGAGCAGCGGCGCCGGCATTGTGCCCTCGAACCAGCCCGCGAACTTGGCCGCGATGGCCACGGCCATGGCGCCGAGCACGTAGCCCGCCGGGGTCCGCAGCCTGGTCAGCACGAAGCCCGCGACGGCGCAGCCCGCCGCCACCGGCAGCAGCGTCATCATGTCCATCTCGGGCGCCGCGACCGGTCCCTCGTAGTGCCCGAGCGGCAGGAACAGCGCCATGATCGGCACGCAGATGGTCAGCAGCAGGATCCGGATCACCTGGATGATGATGATCTGCCGGCTGTCGCCCACCCCCGCCGCCGCGATCGACATAACGAAGCTCAGGTGTCCCGGGAACGAACTGAGATAGGCCGTGCCGCGGTCGAGCCCGAAGAACCGGCGCAGCACATAGCCCGTGATGGTGATGATGAGGATCAGCTCGAGCACCAGCGCCGCCAGCGTCACCGGCCACTGCACCATCAGCGCCACCGAGTCGCGCGCCACGCTCGCGCCCATCGACAGGCCGGTCGCGATGAAGGTCACGTCGCGCAGCCAGTTGGGCAGCATCACCTTGATCCCGACGAGCGCCGCCACGGCAACGGCGAGCGCCCCGCCCATCAGCCACGCGGCCGGCAGGTTCAGCAGCGCCGCGACGCCGCCGCCGGCGGTCGAGATCAGCAATGTCACGATGGTCCGGCGCGCAATCTCGCCGGCAGGCAGGGCGGAAGTCATCGGCGGGATTCGGTTATGAGACGACCGACTATCGACCAGAAGCAGGGCAGGGGGAAGCGGTACTATCGGAGAATGACCCGGGCCCAGGGGGGGACCCGGCCGTGCCCGCTCCAGGCTGTCGGCCCATCACCCCTGCGGCGCGTTCTCCACCAGCTTCACGAGGTAGCTGACCCCGACCGGGATCACCTCGTCGTTGAAGTTGTAGGTGTCCGAGTGCAGCTCGCCGCTCCTGTCGCCGTTGCCGAGGAAGGCATAGGCGCCCGGGCGCGCCAGCAGCATGTACGAGAAGTCCTCGCCGCCCATCTTGGGGTCGATGTTCCCGTCCACCCGGTCGGCGCCCGCCACTTCCTGGGCGACGCGCGTCGCATAGGCCGCCTGTTGCGCCGCGTTCTCCGTCACCGGATAGCCGCGGTGATAGTTGATCTGCGCCGTGCCGCCGAACGCCTCGACGATGCCGCGGGTCACGGTGCGGATCTGCTCTTCCATCAGGTCGCGCACATCGTCGTTGAGCGAGCGCACCGTGCCGGTGAGCCGCACCGAGCGGGGGATGATGTTGAACGCCTCGCCGCCCTGCAGCATGGTGACGCTGAGCACCGCCGAGCGCAGCGGATCGACATCGCGCGACACGATCGTGTGCAGCGCCATGATCAGCTGCGCGCTGATCATCACCGGGTCGATCGTGTTCTGCGGCCAGGCCGCGTGGCCGCCCTTGCCCTCGATCAGGATCTCGAACTTGTCGCTCGCCGCCATCAGCGGGCCGGGCCGCAGCGCGATGCTGCCGGCCGGCTGCCCGGGCATGTTGTGGACGCCATAGACTTCCTCGATGCCGAAGCGGTCCATCACGCCTTCATCGACCATGGCCTTGCCGCCCGCGCCGCCTTCTTCGGCCGGCTGGAACAGCAGCACCGCCTTGCCGTCGAAATTGCGCGTCTCGCTGAGGTAGCGCGCCGCGCCGAGCAGCATGGCGGTGTGCCCGTCATGGCCGCAGGCATGCATCCGGCCCGCCGTCGTGCTCGCGTAGTCGAGGCCGGTCCGTTCCGTGATCGGCAGCGCGTCCATGTCGGCCCTGAGCCCGATCGTGCGGCCGGGCCCGCGCCCGTTGATGACGCCGACGACGCCCGATTGCGCGATGCCGGTGTGGATTTCGTCGACGCCGAAGGTCCGCAGCAGGTCCGCGACCTTCCCCGAGGTGCGCGGCAGGTCGTAGCCGAGTTCGGGATGGGTGTGGAAATCACGTCGCCATTCGGCGACCTCGTCGGCGAATTCCGCAATACGATTGATGACGGGCATAGGGTAACTCGGGTCTGTGAAGCGGCAATGTGCCGGGCCGCCGCGTGAGGCGTCAACCCGTTCAAGGGCGAACGTCGCCTATGTCACAGCGGCCGGCGCGCTTTGCTACCCCTCACCCTGGGGCGCCAGGCCTCCGAAACGTCTTTCTCACCACGCCTGCCGGACTAGTCATATATTCCCCGCCCGAACTTGCCCGTCCGGGGCATTTCTGCAAAAGACCGGGCACTTCCGGAGGGACCCCGATGAAGATCCTCGTTGCCGTCAAGCGCGTCGTCGACCATGCGGTGCGCGTGCGTGTCCGCGCCGATGGTTCGGGCGTCGAGACCGAGAACGTGCGCATGTCGATGAACCCGTTCGACAAGCACGCCGTCGAAGCCGCCGTGCAGCTGGCCGAAGCCGGCCACGCCACCGAGATCGTGGTCGTCTCGATCGGCCCCAAGCAGTCGACCGACGTGATCCTCACCGCGCTCGCCATGGGCGCGCATCGCGGCATCCTGATCGAAGCCGACGGCCGCGTCGAAACCCTCGCGGTGGCGAAGCTCCTCAAGGCCGTCGTCGCCGAGGAACAGCCCGACCTCGTGCTGCTCGGCAAGCAGGCGGTCGATGACGATTCCAACCAGGTCGGCCAGATGCTCGCGGGCCTCCTCGACTGGCCGCAGGCGACCTTCGCATCCGGGATCGAGGTGGTGGGGCAGGGCCTCGAGGTCACCCGCGAGGTGGACTACGGCCGTGCCACCATCGGGGTGTCGCTGCCGGCCATCGTCACCGCCGACCTCCGCCTCAATGCACCGCGCAACGCCGCGCTGCCCATGGTGATGAAGGCCCGCTCGAAGCCGCTCGCCGTGCGTCCCGTCGCCGGGTTCGGCGTCGACGTCGCGCCCCGGCTGAAGATCGAGAAGGTGAGCCCGCCGGCCGAACGCCCGGGCGGCCGGACCGTTGCCTCGGTCGCCGAACTGGCCGCGGCCATCAAGTCCGAACTCTCCGAGCTGGAGGCACGCTGATGGCCGTCCTCGTTCTCGCCGAGCATGATCTGGGCAAGCTCTCCGCCTCCACCGCCCGCATCGTCGCCGCGGCTGAAAAGCTCGGCCCGGTCGACCTGCTGGTCGCCGGGCAGGGCGTGGCTGCCGTCGCCGCCGAAGCGGCCGCGCTGGCAGGGGTCGGCAAGGTGCTCGTCGCCGACAGCGCCGAACTCGCCTCGCTCTCGGCTGAAGCCGTGGCAAAGCTCCTCGCCGAACTTGCCGAGCCCTACAGTCACATCGCCGCGGCCTCGGCCGCCACCGGCCGCGACGCCATCCCGCGCCTTGCCGCGAGGCTCGACCTGATGCCCGTCACCGACGTGATCGCCATCCACGGGCCGACCCGTTTCGATCGCCCGATCTATGCCGGCAACGCCATCGAGACGGTGTCGTCCGGCGAGCCCAGGCACCTCCTCACCATCCGCGCCTCGGCCTTCCGCCCGGCCGCGGGTGGCAATAATGCGCCGATCCACGCCGTGAACGC
>JAEYZJ010000075.1 GCA_023430705.1 Pseudomonadota bacterium
ACACGGTCTCCCGCCTGATCGGCGCCCCTCCGGGCTATGTCGGGTTCGACCAGGGCGGCCTGCTCACCGACGGCGTGGACCAGCATCCGCACAGCGTGGTGCTGCTCGACGAGATCGAGAAGGCGCACCCGGACCTGTTCAACATCCTGCTGCAGGTCATGGACCACGGCAAGCTCACGGACCACAACGGCAAGTCGGTCGACTTCCGCAACGTGATCCTGATCATGACCTCGAACGTCGGGGCGATGGAGCTGCAGAAGTCCCCGATCGGCTTCGGGCGCAAGCGCGAGCAGGGCGACGACGAGGAAGCGGTCAACCGGATGTTCACGCCGGAGTTCCGCAACCGCCTCGACGCCATCATCTCGTTCGGTCCGCTGCCGCCGCAGGTGGTGCGCCGGGTGGTCGAGAAGTTCGTGCTGCAGCTGGAAGGCCAGCTGGCCGAGCGCGGCGTCACGATCGAACTCACGCCGGAAGCGGCCGAGTGGCTGGCGCTGCGTGGCTATGACGAGAAGATGGGTGCGCGCCCGCTGGGCCGCGTGATCCAGGAGCACGTCAAGAAGCCGCTGGCCGACCAGGTGCTGTTCGGCGAACTGCAGAACGGCGGTTCGGTCACTGTCGCCGTCGTCGGCGTCGGCCCCGATGCCAAGCTGGAGCTGATCGCGGTTCCGCCGCGTCCGGCCCGCCCCAAGGCGATTGCCGGTCCCAAGCCCAGGAAGAAGGCTGCCGACAAGCCGGCCGAGGAAAAGAACTGAGTTCCCATCGAAGGAACAAGGCGAGGGCCGGGAGCGATCCCGGCCCTTTGCTTTGCTAGAGCCTCGCCCGGACGATGTCGCCGGTGAGGACCACCAGATAGACCGTGGCCGGCACGAGCAGCGCGAAGACGTGCCACTGCCCGTAGGCGAAGGCGCCGATGGCGGAGCCGAGGAGCAGCGCCAGCCAGACCAGCATGTGCTGGGCCCAGCGCCATGGCGGCGCCTCGCGGCGGACGGCGCGCGCCATGTCCTGCCCGGCGGCGAACAGGGTGCCGGTGACGAAGGTCGTGCCGAGGCGCGCCGAGCCCGTCTGCTGCAGGGCGGCGTTCTGCGCGCCCGCGGCAGTGGAGAGGATCAGCATCGCCTGTGCGGCGGAGAAGCCGCTGAGGTGGAGCGACAGCGTCACCGCGATGGCGGCGATGACGATCGAGAGCACGCCGATCCGCCCGCGCCGGCCGCCGAGCGAGGAGACCAGCGAGCCGACGAAGCTGCCCAGCACGAACATGAAGATGAGGCTGGCGGGCAGCAGCAGCGTCGGCGCCATGTCGGCGAGCCCGGCGCCGAACTGCGTGGTGTTGCCGCTCATGAACGATGTGTAGAGGCCGCCCAGCTCGAAAAAGCCGACGACGTCGATCATGCCGACGGCGGCCGTGAGCGAGAGACCGAGGAGAAGATGCGAAGCTGGCGTCACTTCAGCTGCGACGCAATGGCCTTCGCCTGGGCGGCGAGTTCGGTGTCTTCCGCCTTGCCCTGGCCGTGCCGGCCGAGTTCCACGCCCTCGTACATGGGAATGACGTGGAAGTGCAGGTGAAACACGGACTGGCCGGCGGGGGCCTCGTTGAACTGGACGATGCGGACGCCGTCCGGCTCGAGCGCGGCCCTCACGGCTTTGGCGACCCGCTGGACATGGCCGATGGCGGTCGCCAGCACGGCCGGATCGGCATCGAAGAGGTTACGGGACCCGGCCTTGGGAATGACCAGCGTGTGACCCCTCGACTGCGGGAAGATGTCCATCATCACGAGAACGTCCGCGTCCTCGTAGACCTTGTGCGAGGGGATCTCGCCGCGGATGATCTTCGAGAAGATGTTGTCGGGATCGTAGGCGGTCACGAGGCGGCTCCCATCTCTGCGTCGGGTTCGTAGTAGTTGCCGGGATAGCTCTCGATCGTCTCTTCGACGATGTCGGCGGCCAGCCCGGTCCCATCCTCGAGGTGCAGCCGCTCGCTGAGTTCGGCGGCGGCGATGGCGAAGGACGGATCAGTGGAAAGTTCGTCGAGCGCCGCGGCGAGGATGCTCGGCGTGAGCTTGCGCAGCTTCACCGGGGCAGGGCCGCAGCCGAGCTCGTAGACGCGCCGGCCCCAGTAGGGCTGGTCGAAGAAATGCGGAACGACGAAGGTCGGCCGGCCGGCATAGAGGCCGGCATAGGTGGTGCCGGCGCCGCCGTGGTGGACGAGGGCCTTCATCAGCGGGAACAGCCGGGTGTGGGGAGCCTTGTCGATGCTGTAGACGGTGTCGGGCAGGTCATCGGCCTTGATGCCGCCCCAGCCCTTGCCGACGACGGCACGGCCGCCCCATTCGCGCAGTGCCTTGGTGATGATCTCGGTGTTGCGCTGGGCGCCCCAGGGCATTGAGCCGAAGCCGAGATAGATCGGGGCATCCCCGGCATCGAGGAAGCGGCGGAAGTCGGCATCGGGCTCCCAGCCGGTGCTGTCGTCGAGGCGCCAGAAGCCGGTGACGGTGGTCGTCTCGGGCCAGTCCCCGGGCGGCGGGGAGATGATGCGCGAATAGGCGTGCAGCGCCGGGATCGGCTCGCCACGGGCGTTCTTGGAGAAGCCGGAGCGCTTGCGGCTGCGCAGGCCGAGGAGCTTGGCCCGCATGCGGTCGCGCGGGAAATCGTAGTAGCTCTGGTGCGCGGCCTGGACGACGTAGCTGAGGCGGTTGAACAGCGGATCGAGGCTGATCCGGTTGAACAGCGGCTCGGGCGGCGGGCCGTCATAGCCGAAATAGGGGAACTCGCCGGTCGGGTTGATCGGCTGGAACGCCGTCATGATGGCCGGGATATCCAGCGCCTCGGCGACGTCCACGGCGAAGTTCGTGGTCTGGTGGAAGACGATGCAGTCGACATCCTGGGCGGTGACCCACAGGTGCCGGCAGGCCTCCTTCATGATGCGCTGCCCGTCGCGCAGCAGCTTGGGCGCGTAGAGCAGGGAGTTCTTCTGCATCACCAGGTCGAACTGGCTCTGGCGCATGAAGGCCTGGATATCGCTGCCCAGGGTGGCGAACTCGACACCGTTCCCGGTGACGAAACCCTCGAAGTCGCTGGTGGCACAGAGGACGACGGAATGGCCCCGCTTCATGAGGGCCAGCGCCAGCGCGACGAAGGGCTGGACGTCGCCCATCGTTCCGATCGCTGCAATTGCGATGCGCTTGCTCATTCCATCTCCAAGGCCGTTGCGACGGGCACTCCTTCTACGTGGAGTATGTCCTCGCTGAGGCGTAAAATACTGCGCCGGACCGGCAATCGTCCAGCAAGTGACTTGGAACCACAGCCGACGCGGTCGCGCAACTGGGTTACTGCCGTTCCCCGTGCCTGAATGGGGTGTAGCGCTCCAGTTGCTCCTGCTCATGGGCCACCGCGGCACGCTCGCGGGCGAGGAAATCGGCGACTGCGTCGCGCAGCCCGGGATGGCCGATCCAGTGGACGGAGCGCGTGGTCGCGGGCTCGTAGCCGCGGGCCAGCTTGTGCTCGCCCTGGGCCCCGGCTTCGACCACCGACAGCTTGTGCGCAATGGCGTAGTCGATCGCCTGGTAATAGCAGAGCTCGAAGTGGAGGAAGGGCACCTCGCGCGTCGCCCCCCAGTACCGGCCGTAGAGCCGGTCCCGGCCGACGAGGCTGAGCGTGCCCGCCACCGGCTCGTCGCCGTCATAGGCGAACATCAGCACGATGCGGTCCGCCATGGCCGCCGAGAGCAGCGAGAAGAAGCGGCGGTTGAGATAGGGCCGGCCCCACTTGCGGCTGCCGGTATCCTGGTAGAACTCGAAGAAATGATCCCAGACCGTCTCGGTAAGCTCGCTCCCGGTCAGCCAGCGCACGCGCAGGCCATCCGTGCCGAGGGCGTCGCGGCGCTCGCGGCGCGTAACCTTGCGGTGACGGGAGGAGAGGGTCTCGAGGAAATCGTCGAAGCTTCCGTAGCCCTGGTTGCGCCAGTGGTACTGCGTGTCGTGCCGCACGAGCCAGCCGGAGGCGCGCGCCAGTTCCGCCTCGGCCTCGGGAACGAAGGTGGCGTGCACGGACGAGATGTTGTTGCGGGCCGCCAGCGTTTCCGCCGTGCGCATGAGGGCGGCGCGGCCGGCGTCGTCGCGGGCGAGCAAGCGCGGGCCGGTGACCGGGGTGAACGGCACGGCGGAC
>JAEYZJ010000125.1 GCA_023430705.1 Pseudomonadota bacterium
GGAAGCGCGCCATGTCGAAGTCGTGGATCATCATGTCGCGGAAGAGACCGCCCGAGCGCGCGATGTAGCTGACCGGCGGCGGCGCCGGATCGCGCGAGATGATGGTGACGATCTCCACCTCGCCCACCGCACCGTCGCGCAGCCGCCTCTGCAGCGCAGCGAAGTTGGGGTCGAACCGGCGGTTGAAGCCGATCATCAGCGGCACGCCGGCCGCCTCGACCACCGGCAGGCAGGCCGCGATCCGTTCGACAGACAGCGATACCGGCTTTTCGCACAGGATCGCCTTGCCGGCCCGCGCCGCCGCCTCGATGAGGTCGGCATGGGTGTCGGTGGGCGTCGCGATGAGGATCGCATCGACGTCGGAGGCGATCACCTCCTCGACGCTGGCCGTCCGTGCCCCGACGCTGGCGGCAAGCGAAGCCGCTGCCTCGGGAATGGCGTCCGCCACGTATGAAACGCTGGCGCGCGGCGAGGCGGCGATGGTCGCGGCATGCACCTTGCCGATGCGCCCGGCACCGAGAATCCCAAATTTCGCCACGATTTCGCCTCCTTGATGAACGGATACTGAACGCCCGCCCCACCCTGCCCCGTATGGAACGTTCATTCCGGATTTGCACAAATCGGAATTGACGTTTCATCGATAGCAGCGATACAACGGCGGCTGAGGGCTGTCCAGACAACAAGAAGGCGGGGAGATCATGCCGGAGGCAACGCTCGATGTCATCACCATCGGGCGCTCGTCGGTGGACCTCTACGGCCAGCAGATCGGCAGCCGGCTGGAGGACATCGGCACCTTCACCAAGGCCGTCGGCGGCTGCCCCGCAAACATCGCCATCGGCACGGCCCGGCTGGGGCTGAAGTCGGCGCTCGTGACCCGTGTCGGGGCCGAGCAGATGGGCAGTTTCATCCGCGAGCAGATGGTGCGCGAAGGGGTGGCCACCGATGGCATCGCGACCGACGACAGGCGCCTGACCGCGCTGGTGCTGCTGGCGGTGGAGGCCGAGGGCGTCTCGCCCATGATCTTCGTGCGCACCGACTGCGCCGACATGGCGCTGAGCGAGGCCGACATCGACCCCGCCTTCATCGAAAGCGCCGCTGCCATCGTCGTCACCGGCACGCACTTTTCCACCCCCAACGCCGAGGCGGCCCAGCTCAAGGCCATCCGCATCGCCCGCGAGGCCGGCCGCAAGGTCGTCTTCGACATCGACTACCGGCCCAACCTCTGGGGCCTCGCCGGCCACGCCGCCGGCTTCGAGCGCTACGTGAAATCGGACTACGTCACCGGCCGGATCAAGCCGATCCTCAGGGACTGCGACCTGATCGTGGGCACCGAGGAGGAGGTGCTGATCGCTGCCGGCGAGAGCGACCTGCTCGCCGCGCTCAAGGCCATCCGCGCGGTGTCCGACGCCACCGTGGTGCTGAAGCGCGGGGCCATGGGCTGCATCGTCTATGACGGCGAGATTGGCGACGACCTCGAGACCGGCATCGTCGGCAGGGGCTTTCCGATCGAGATCTACAACGTGCTCGGCGCCGGCGACGCCTTCATGAGCGGCTTCCTGCGCGGCTGGCTGCGCGGCGAGGAGCACGCCACCAGCGCCACCTGGGCCAATGCCTGCGGCGCCTTCGCCGTGAGCCGCCTGCTGTGCGCGCCGGAATATCCCACCTGGACCGAGCTCGAGTACTTTCTCGAACACGGCAGCAGCACGAGGGCGCTGCGCCGCGACGCGGCGCTGAACCATATCCACTGGGCGACGACACGCCGCCGCCAGTGGCCGCGCCTCACCGCCTTCGCCATCGACCACCGCCGCCAGATCGAGGACATCGCCGGGCCCGACGCCGAACGCATTCCCGCCTTCAAGGTGCTGGCGGTAAAGGCCGCCGCCCGCGTCGCCGCCGGCCGGCCGGGCTTCGGCATGCTGCTCGACGACAAGTGGGGCCGCGACGCCCTGTTCGCCGCCCCCCGCGACTTCTGGATCGCCCGCCCGGTGGAACTGCCCGGCTCGGCGCCGCTCGAGTTCGAGTTCAGCCAGGACATCGGCAGCCGGCTGGCCGAATGGCCGGTCGACCATGCCCTCAAGGTGCTGTGCTTCTGGCACCCTGACGATCCGCAGCGCATCAACCGGCGCCAGCTCGAAAAGCTGCGCGCCGCCCATGACGCCTGCCGCACGGTCGGGCGCGACATCCTGATCGAGATCATTCCCTCAAAACTCGGCCCTGTCGACGACGCCACCACCGCGCGCGCCCTCGGCCAGCTCTACGAGGCCGGGCTGCGGCCCGACTGGTGGAAGCTCGAGAGCCAGCCGGGCCCCGCCGCCTGGGCGGCGATCGACGCGGTGATCGAGGCCAGCGACCGCTGGTGCCGCGGCGTCCTGCTGCTCGGCCTCGATGCGCCGCAGGACGAACTGGAGCGCGGTTTCGCCGTGGCGAAGACCTCGCGCACCGTGCGCGGCTTCGCCGTCGGCCGCACCATATTTGGCGAGGCGGCCAAGGCGTGGTTTGCTGGCCGCATGACGGACGAACAAGCCGTGGCGGACATGGCGGCAAGGTTTGCGGCACTGGTGGAGATCTGGGGGGAATGACGATGCAGCGGAGCGTTTCGCCACCCCCTCACCCCTCATCCGGAACCGCCGCGCGAGGAGAGACACCATGACCACCATCCGGCTCACCATGGCGCAGGCGCTGGCACGGTTCATGACCCGGCAGATGACGGTGATCGACGGCGAGAAGGTGCCGATCTTCGGGGGCGTGTTCGCCATCTTCGGGCACGGCAATGTCGCCGCCTTCGGCGAGGCGCTGTATCAGGTCCGCGACGAACTCCCGACCTATCGCGCGCATAACGAGCAGGCCATGGCGCATGCCGCCATCGCCTTCGCCAAGGCGAGCTTCCGCCGCCGCTTCATGGCCGCGACCTCCTCGATCGGGCCCGGCGCCACCAACATGGTGACCGCCGCGGCGCTGGCTCATGTGAACCGCCTGCCCGTGCTGCTGCTGCCCGGCGACGTCTTCGCCAACCGCGCCCCCGACCCCGTGCTGCAGCAGGTCGAGAGCTTCACCGACGGCACCGTCAGCGCCAACGACGCGTTCCGCCCGGTGAGCCGCTATTTCGACCGCCTTACCCGGCCCGAACAGCTGATCCCGGCGCTCAACCGCGCCATGCAGGTGCTGACCGACCCGGCCGAATGCGGGCCGGTGACGCTGAGCCTCTGTCAGGACGTGCAGGCCGAGGCCTATGACTACCCCGAGGCGTTCTTTGACGAGCGCGTCTGGCTGCCGCGCCGCCCGATGCCCGATGCGGGGGAACTCGAGCGCGCCGTGGCCGCGCTGCGGGAGTGTTCGAAACCGGTGATCATCGCCGGCGGCGGCGTGCTCTACTCGGAGGCCGCGCCGACGCTGCGCGCCTTCGCCGAGCGGCACGGCATTCCGGTGATGGAGACCAACAGCGGCAAGTCGAGCCTCTCCCACGACCACCCGCTGAACATGGGCTCGGTCGGCGTGACGGGCTCGTCCGCCTCCAACCTCCTCGCCGAAAAGGCCGATCTGGTCCTCGCGGTCGGCTCCCGGCTGCAGGACTTCACCACCGGCTCGTGGGCCCTGTTCAAGGCGGAGGGGGTGAGGATCGTGGGCCTCAACACGCAGGTCTTCGACGCCGGCAAGCATCGGGCCCAGCCTCTCGTTGCCGACGCCCGGGCCGGGCTCGAGGCGCTCGACGCACGGCTGGGCGAATGGCGCGCCCCGGCGCCCTGGACTGCGACCGCAGGGACCGCCAAGGCCGAGTGGCTGAAGGCCGCCAGGGCCGTGACCGACCCGACCAACGAACTGCCCTCGGACGCGCAGGTGATCGGCGCCGTGGCCCGGGCCCGCGGCTCGGGCGCGACGCTGGTCTGCGCCTCGGGCGGCCTGCCCGGCGAGCTGCACAAGCTCTGGCCGGCCGGGGCACCGGGCAGCTACCACATGGAATACGGCTACTCGACCATGGGCTACGAGATCGCCGGCGGACTCGGCGTCAAGCTCGCGCGGCCCCATGACGACGTGATCGTCATGCTCGGCGACGGCAGCTACATGATGATGAACTCCGAGATCGCGAGTTCGGTGATGCTGGGCGCAAAGCTTACCATCGTCGTGCTCGACAACCGCGGCTTCGGTTGCATCAACCGGCTGCAGATGGCGACGGGCGGCGCGTCATTCAACAACCTGCTGAAGGACGCGCGGCACGAGACCCTGCCCGAGATCGACTTCGCCGCGCATGCCGCCGCGATGGGCGCCTGGGCCCGCAAGGTCTTCTCGGTCGCCGAGCTCGAGAGCGCGCTGCGCGAGGCCGAGATGGTGGAGCGCACCACCGTGCTGGTGATCGACACCGACTCGCTGATCTCGACCGAGGCGGGCGGCCACTGGGGGGACGTGGCCGTGCCGGAGGTGAGCGTGCGGCCGGAGGTGAACGCGGCGCGCCGTGAGTACGAGGAGGCGCTGAAGGGGCAGCGACTGTAGGGCTGGTGCCTGTTGCCCCGCCCCCCGCTCGAACG
>JAEYZJ010000155.1 GCA_023430705.1 Pseudomonadota bacterium
AGCATGGTGAACTCGGGATGGTGCAGCGCGCTCCGCTCGCGGTTGCGCCAGACATGCCCCAGCGACACGATCCTCCGCTCGCCCGCCGCCAGCAGCTTCTTCATCGAGAACTCGGGGGACGTGTGGAGGTACATCGTCTCCGCCGCGCCTGAGTTGCCGATCATCTCCGTGGCAAAGGCGTGAAGGTGCGTCTCGTTGCCCGGACTGCGCTGCAGCCCTGGCGGATCGATGAAGATGAAGTCCCGCTCACTGAAATATTGCCGTACCGCAGTGTCGATCCGGTTCCGTGCCAGCAATGCCTGCCGACGGTCAGCATGGATCGACGGAGTCCACCACGGCGATCTGGGAACTGGGGGCACGGCCTGAAGACTTTCGCTCGGGGACTGGCGGTTTTCACAGATTTCAGGTATCGGGCGGCCCACACAAGAGATCAGTGCGACCGGCCGGCCTTGCTGCCGCTCATCTAGGCCGCCGCAACCGCGTGAACAAGGAAGAAATAATGGTCAAGGTCATCGCCTCGTCGCTTCGCAAGGGCAACGTCGTCGAGCACGACGACGGCAAGCTCTACGTCGTGCTGTTCGCCGAGAACATCCACCCCGGCAAGGGCAACTCGGTCACCAAGGTCGACATGCGCCGCATCTCCGACGGCGTGAAGGTTGCCGCCAGCTGGCGCACCGTCGAGATGGTCGAGAAGGCCGACGTCGATGAGCGCGCCTACAACTTCCTCTACAGCGATGACGAGGGCTTCCACTTCATGGAGCCCACCACCTTTGAGCAGATCACCGTCTCCAAGGACGTCGCCGGCGACCAGGCCGCCTATCTCACCGACGGCATGGAAGTCTACATCAAGACCTTCGAAGGCGCCTCGCTCTCCATCGAACTGCCGCAGCGCGTCACCCTCGAGATCGTCGAGACAGAGCCCGTCGTGAAGGGCCAGACCGCGTCGTCCTCGTTCAAGCCGGCCGTGCTGAACAACGGCGTGAAGACCATGGTCCCGCCCCATATCGGCGTCGGCACCCGCGTCGTCGTGATGACCGAGGACGGCTCCTACGTCGAGCGCGCCAAGGACTGATCCGAACGATCGGTCTCCGAACTGCGCTGGTGGGGTCCTGGATGTTCCCATCCTCACCAGCCCACGCTGCTTCCTCGCGACCCGGCATGCGCAGCGGGTGCGAGGGATGCGCCATGGCGGACATGCGCGTTCCGCGTGCTCCTGCCTGCAACATCGGGCAGCACTGCAACCCGGCTGAGCGACGCGGCTTACTTCCGGGGCAACCGCGAGACGCGGTCACGCTTCCGCATAGATCGATACGAATTTCGGGCCATCGCTCCACCCTGACGTTTGTTCGCTGCCGCTGAACAATCAGTCCCGTGGAGGCGACTTCTCATGGCCGCCGCGCCCTTCTAGGGTTTCCACCTCATGCAAGAAGGGAAGCAGAAATGGCGCTCGAACTCGAAGGCATCCACCACCTGACCGCCATCACGGCGCGGGCACGGGAGAATGTGGATTTCTACACCCGTGTCCTGGGTCTGCGGCTGATCAAGAAAACCGTCAACCAGGACGATGTCAGCGCCTATCACCTGTTCTACGGCGATGCGGTCGCCTCCCCGGGCGCCGATCTCACCTTCTTCGATTGGCCCGCGGCTCCGGCCAAGCGCGGCAACCACGAGGTCTCCCGCACCGGGCTCCGGGTCCGGTCGGAGGCAGACCTGCTGTGGTGGAAGGAGCATCTCGCCGAACACGACGTGGCGTCGGGCAACATCAGGGAGCGCGCCGGGCATCTCTCGCTCGAGTTCGAGGACTTCGAGGGCCAGCGCTTCCGCCTCGTCGCCGACCCGGGCGCGGGCGAAGGACACCCGTGGGACAGTAGCCCGGTTCCGGCAGAGCGCCAGATCCTGGGGCTCGGCCCTATCACGCTGGCCGTGCCGGACCTGCGCCGCACCGCGCCGATCCTCACCGGCATCATGAACATGCGCGAGGTCCGATCCTATCCGGCGCGCGAGAAGAACGGCGAAATCCACGTCTTCGAGATGGGTCCCGGCGGCGCCGCGGCTGAACTGCATGTCGAGGTGAACCCAGACCTGCCGATGGCACGCCAGGGCGCAGGTGGCGTCCATCACGTGGCCTTCCGCACGCCCGACAAGGAAGCGTTCGACGAATGGGTGCGGCGCACGGCCAACCACGGCGTGCGCACCTCGGGGGAGGTGGAGCGCTACTATTTCAAGTCGCTCTACTTCCGTGAGCCCAACGGCGTGCTGTTCGAGATCGCGACCGATGGCCCCGGCTTCACCGCCGACGAACCGCTCGAGACACTCGGCGAGCGCCTCGCACTGCCGCCCTTCCTCGAAGGCCGCCGCGCCGAGATCGAGGCGGGCCTGAAGCCGCTCTGAAGTCCGCCACCCGAGACGCGCGTCTTCCCCTGCCTCGGGGAAGGCGCGCTCACTAGCGAAGCAGCCAGGCTCCGTGCATTCTGGTCCTCGAGACCCGAGGCACCACCCTGAGCAACGAGCCCGACATCACAGCGAGTGGCATGAGGTCGCTTCCGACCAGCCTGCCCGTGCCCGTTCAAGTCGCCCTCCTCGCCCTTGCCGGCTTTGCCCTGCGCTTCGTGACCTACGTCGCAGCCACCGGCGATGCCGATCCCGGTCAGTTCATCGCGCGCATGTGCGCCTTCGACTGCGCCTGGTACGCCGGCATCGTCGAGGCGGGCTACGCGCCGGCGACCGGTGACTGGAGCACGCCGGCCAACTGGGCCTTCTTCCCGCTCTATCCCCTGCTCGTCTGGCTGGTGAAGAGCGCCGCGTTCCTCCCTACCGTGC
>JAEYZJ010000182.1 GCA_023430705.1 Pseudomonadota bacterium
CTCTGCGGCAGGCTGAGAGCCCGCAGAATCGCCGGCGTCACCATCGCCCCGCCGTATCGGCCGTCCACATGGTCGATGGTCCCGACCGCGCCGCAGTAGGCGAATGGATCGGTGAACGCGGCGGCCGACACGGTCGTGGCCGACGGTACCGGGGTCTCTGCGGTCGGAACCGACGGCAGCACCGCGATTCCTTCGGGCTCGGTCCCGGGCGCGTCAGGGATCACAGTCTGGTTCCCGGCATCCGCGGGCTGCACCAGTGCGACCAGCCGGTCCACCCAGCCGCCCCGATAGGCCAGGTACCCGCCTGCGACGAGCGCTGCGAGCACCACCATGGTGAGCACGGCCGCTAGCGCCGCCACCAGCGCACCGCCCCGCTGCCTCCTCTCCTGCGGCTCCTCCCACCGCTCGGGCACCTCGGGCTGCGGCGCTACGGGTGGCGCCGCCACGGGGGGCGCAGGCGGCGGCTCGGGCGCGCGCCGCACCGGCTCGGCGATCACGTCCACGATCGGCCGCCGCACCAGTCGCGGACCGGAGCGCCCGCCGGTGTCGAGGCCGGGCGGGGCATCGGTACGATCCCAGCGAAACGCGCGCACCGGCTCATGCTCGGTTTGGAGGTCGAACGGCGATTCGGGATCGGCGGGCGGCTCGGGCTCGATCAGCTGTTCCGCCCCCGGGCGGACCGCCTCAGCCCAGTTGCCGGTGCGGCGCATGACATCCTGCCCGCGCACCGGCTCGATCCGTTCGGTCATGGCCGGAACTTCGACACTGAGGGGCGCGACGCGCCGCGGCGGTTCGGCATCTGCCTCGACCACCATCGGGTCGAGACGCAGGGCCGCCTCCGCCTCGGCCATGTCATGATCCTGCTCGTGATCCTCGATGGCGCGTCGCCGCCTCCGCTCGAGGCGCCGGCGCCGCATCTGCAACTCCGTCGCGACCAGCGACAGGAACGCCGCCAGTCCGGCAATCGCCGCAGGCCCGATCAACTGCACGTCGCCGAGGTTGCCCAGTGCCAGCGCGATGCTGGCCCAGCCGAGCGCCGCGGCCCCGAGCGGGATCACCGCCAGCCCCGGCGTCCCGACCGCCAGCAGCCCGCCGAGGACCGCCACCGCCGGCAGGCCGTACCATATTGCCGTACCGACCAGCCTCTCGGTCGGGGTCCCGGACCAGAGCTGCATGAATTCCGTCAGCAGGCCGCTGTCGAGCGCGCTGGGTGCCAGCAGCGCCAGGAGGGCGGCCGTGAGGCCAAAGAGCAGAGCCGCAATCCTCACCGAAACTCCCCCGGACGGTTCGCCGCGTGCCCCCAGCTCCAAGCATGCCCAGAGCATCATGCGAGTGCAAGCGCCGAAGGTTCAGATCAGGGTTGCAAGCATCTTGCCTTTCTCGCGGCGCTCGGTCACATGGCGGCATGAAAGTCCTGATCCTCGGTGCCGGCGTGATCGGCACCACTTCGGCTTACTATCTGAGCCGTGCCGGCCACGAAGTCACCGTGGTTGATCGCCAGCCCGCCGCTGGCCTTGAAACCAGTTTCGCGAACGCTGGCGAACTGTCCTACGGCTACGCCTCGCCCTGGGCCGGGCCCGGCATCCCGGTCAAGGCCATCAGGTGGCTGCTGATGCAGGACGGCCCGCTGGTCCTCCGTCCCAAGCTCGATCCGCGCATGTGGCTCTGGGGGCTGCAGCTGCTCGCCAACTGCACCGAGAAGGCCTACGCCACCAACAAGGGGCGCATGGTCCGGCTCGCCGAACACTCCCGCGATCAGATGATCGCGCTGCGTGCCACCCTTGGCCTCGCCTTCGACGGGCGGGAGCAGGGCACCGTGCAGCTCTTCCGCGAGCAGAAGCAGCTCGATCATGCTGCCGACGACATCGCCGTGCTCGAGCAGTACGGCGTGCCCTACGAGGTGCTCGATCCCCGCGGCTGTATCGCAGCCGAACCCGGTCTCGCCACGTCGACCGTGCCCTTCGTCGGCGGCCTGCGGCTGCGCAATGACGACACCGGTGACTGCCACATGTTCACCGAGGCGCTCGCCGCCCTTGCCGCAGGGCAGGGGGTTACCTTCCACTACGGGACCTCGATCACGCGCATCGTCGTCGATGGGGGGCAGGTCAGCGGCGTCGAAACCTCGCGGGGCCTGCTCTCGGCCGATGCCTATGTCATGGCCCTCGGCAGCTACTCGCCGCTTATGCTGCGGCCCCTCGGCATCAGCCTGCCGGTCTACCCGATCAAGGGCTATTCGATCACCGTGCCGATTACCGATGCCGCGGTCGCGCCGGTCTCCACGGTCATGGACGAGACCTACAAGGTTGCCACCACCCGCCTCGGCGACCGTATCCGTGTGGGCGGCACCGCCGAGATCGCCGGCTATGACACAACGCTCCATCCCTCGCGCCGCGGTCCGCTCGATCGCTCGCTGCGCGAACTCTTCCCCCGCGCCGGGGACGCGTCCCGGGCGAGCTTCTGGTGCGGCCTCCGCCCGATGACGCCAGACGGGACCCCGGTCCTCGGCCGCTCGCGCCTCTCCAATCTCTACCTCAACACCGGACACGGCACACTCGGCTGGACCATGGCCGCCGGCTCCGGCCAGGTGCTTGCCGATATCGTCTCGGGCAAGACGCCCGACATCGAGGTGGGCGACCTCGGCCTCGGCCGCTACTCGGCCTGAGCCGGCGTGGGGCGGATGGCCCGGTTGCGTGGCACCCGGGTCTCCCCATGCTGCGTCTTGGCCCAGAAGTAGGGGCGCGTCATCAGCTCCCGCAAGGCCCTGAGCCCCGCAACCGAGTGGAGTATCCAGTAGACCGGCAGCAGCACCTGCACCGCGATCAGTCCCGGCCGCTGCAGTCGCCACAGCCCGGCGACGGCCAGCGCCACCGGCCCGCCATAGCCCACGATGAAGACGAGGCAGCTGATGAGGAACCACAGATCGACGACGATCCCGCCGAACAGCGCCGAGAGCACCACCGACAGCACAAACAGCGTGTGCAGGGGCCCCGACAGGATCAGGCTCCCGACATAGATCTGGAACCCGAGAAAGCCCTTTAGGCCGAGGTCCGCCAGTAGTTCGCGCGGGTGGCTGTTGTGAACGATGAAGGTCTGCATCCAGCCCTTCATCCAGCGTGTCCGTTGCGTCAGCCAGGGCTGGAGCCGGATCGGCGCCTCCTCGGCGGTCTGGCTGTCGATCGTGTCGCTCCTCAGCCCCCGGCGCGCGAGCCGTACGCCGAGGTCGGCGTCCTCAGTGACGTTGAACGGGTCCCAGCCGCCGATCCGCCGAAGCGCCGACGTTCGGAAATGGTTGCTCGTCCCGCCCAGCGGCATCGGCAGCCCGAGCCGGGCGAGCAGCGGCAGCATCAGCCCGAACTGTCCGGCGTACTCACCGGCAAACAGCGCCGTCAGCCAGCTTTCCGCGGCATTGTCGACCACCAGTTCCGCCTGCAGGCAGTCGATCTCCGGCCGCACCGCGAAGGTACTCGCCGCCCGCCGCAACTGCCCCGCCTCGGGAATGTCCTCGGCGTCGTAGACCACGAGGTGCTCGCCGCGCACGAACGGCAGCGCGTAGTTCAGCGCCTTGGGCTTGGTGCGCGGTAGCGCGTCCGGGACGAGCAACAGCTCGAAGCGCGGGTCGTGCAACTGGCCGATCACCGCGGCCACCGTCTCCGGGCTCCGCTGCTCGACGAGGAACAGCACATGCAGCTTTTCGGGCGGATAGTCGATGTCGCGCATCGCATTGCTGAGCTGGCGCACCATGTGTGCCTCGTCCCGCAACGGCAGCAGCACCGTGTAGACCGGCAACTCGGTGTCGTCGAGCACGGGCGCCGGCGCCTGTTCGGGAGGCGGGGCCAGGGCGGCCCACAGGCGCAGCCCCGCCGGCACCGCCAGGATCAGACCAACCAGCGGCACGAACACAGGCTTGGCAAAGAAGGGAGCCAGCACCGCGAGCACCAGCAGGCCGAGCAGTCCCGCGGCAAACCCGAAGCGGGAGGCCCGCGACAGGTCGAGATGCGCGCTTGCCCGCGGCCATTTTCGGAACAACCGGTGTCGTGCCTCGGTCAGCAGCACTTCTTCGCTGGCTGCAGCGAGCTCTGAGCGGATCGCGTCCTCAGGCACCAGGCAGAAGCTGCGCCGGAACTCCGGGTGCCGCAGCGCATGGCGGCGCAGTGCGAGCACTTCGGAAAACCGCGGCGCGCTGTAGATGACGTCGCGCTCGAACAATCTCGCCCGAACCGTGCGGACCTCGCCCAGTCGCTCGATCCGCTCGATCACCGGGCTGCCGGGCATGGTGCTGGGAACGCGCGGTGCATAGGTCAGTCCTGCCCACTGGGCAGCCCGCTCCATCACCAGTTCATGTCCGAGCCCGAAACGGTTTGCGCAATAGTCGAGTGGATCGACCTCGAGGGCCATCGCTGCCTCGAGGTGGAACAGAATCTCGGTCTCGCCGTCTACTTGTCCGGCAAGTATTGTGTGAAGAAGCGCCCCCGCCTCTGCCACCTGCCCCCACCAGTATGACTTAAAACTGCGTCCGTAGTACGGGATGTATTAGCTATTACTGCGCACTTATCGTCAATGCGGAATCGACAGGGGAGGCCGGGAGCCCAAGTCTCTCGCCTTGGGCGGCGAATTGCGCCATAAGCCGGGGACGATCCCCTGCCGGAACGCCATGCGCGCATTGCTGTTAGTCATCGCCCTGCTGTTTGCCCCGGCGCCGGTGCTGGCCCAGGCGCTGCCCTACCACATCGATCCCGGTGCCCGCGAGATCGTGCCCAGCCTTGCGGCAGTGCCCTCGATCCGCTTCCTCACCACCGCCGATTTCCCGCCGTTCAACTTCCGCGATGCCGATGGCGAACTGGTGGGTTTCAACGTCGATCTTGCCCGCGCCCTCTGCGCCGATCTCAGGATTACCTGCACCGTGCAGGCCTGGCCGTGGGACCAGGCGGCGCAGGCGCTGGAGGACAAGCAGGGCGATGCGCTGATCGCCGGCCTCGCCATCACTCCCGAGAACGGCGCGCTGTTCGATTTCTCGCAGATCTACCTGATGCTGCCGGGCCGTTTCGTGACCCCCGTGAGGGCCGACGCGACCTTCGATCCGCACAGCCTCGACGGCAAACGCGTCGCCGTGCGGCGCGGTTCGAGCCATGCCGGTTTCATCGCCCGCTTCCTGCCTGCGGCTGTGCTCGTCTCTTTCGACAGTGAACTCGCAGCTCTCGACGCGCTGCAGGCCGGCCAGGCCGACGCCTATTTTGGCGACGCCATGCGGGCGTCTTTCTGGCTCAACGAGAATGTCGGCTGTTGCGAATTCGCCGGCGAACCCTACTTCCGGCCCGATCTCTTCGGCGACGGTTTCGCGATCGCGTTCCCCGCCGGCCACGACGCCGTGCGCCTCGCCATCGACTACGGCCTGGCCCGCCTCAAGCGCTCCGGCGTTTACGACGAACTCTATCTCAGGTGGTTCCCGGTCAGCTTCTACTGAGCCGCTCCGGTTGCGACGATCGCGCTATGCCCGGCGCATGCGAGCCCGTGCGCTCGCTTCGATGGCGCCGGTCACGAGGCTGTTGATGCCCAGCCGGTCGCGCACCATCTCGAGCAGGCGCAGCTCTTCCTGCGGGAGTTGCACGTCGACTACCGCGATCTCGACCGCCAGCGCATAGGCGGTATCGTGCAGCCGTTCCGGGACCGCCGCCACCGCCGCGTCAAGCGCGCCGTCGAGGCCCTCCGCATTGGTCAGGTCCACCGCGGCGTTCGCCACTTCGGCGAGCCGGCCGGCATCGAAGCCCTCGAACACAGGCGAGCGCTGCACCAGGTGCGAGATGGCATCCAGTTCGTGGTCCGAAATCCCTTCGTCCGACGAAGCGGTAACGACCATGATGTGGATGAGTGCGTCCTGGAGCGAGAGTGCCATCTGTTCCTCTGGGCAAGTATCGCGCATAACTAGGCAGCATGGGGCGCCTTGGCAAGGCGTGGGCCGCCGCGTCGCCATTGACGCATCCGCCCTGCTGGTGCATTTGACGCCTCTCCCCGATCAAGCCCTTGAGGCCCGCCGTGCCCGCCCCGCTTCCGACCCTCGACCCCGTATTCTTCGAGCCCGCGCAGACTGCGCGGGCCTGGCCTTTCGAGGAAGCCCGGAAACTGGTCAAGCGCGTTGAAAGGCTCGGCCTCGAGGAAGTGCTGTTCGAGACTGGCTATGGCCCCTCGGGCCTGCCGCATATCGGCACCTTCGGCGAAGTGGCGCGCACCACCATGGTGCGAACAGCCTTCCGCCTGCTGACGCGCGACGAGATCCCGACGCGCTTGCTCTGCTTCTCCGATGACATGGACGGGATGCGGAAGATCCCGGACAACGTGCCGTCGAGGGAATTCCTCGAGCCCTACCTGCAGCGCCCGCTGACCTCGGTGCCCGATCCCTGGACCAACGAGTATGCGAGCTTCGGCGACCACAACAACGCCATGCTGCGCCGCTTCCTCGACACCTTCGGCTTCAACTACGAATTCGCCAGCGCCACCGAGTACTACAGGTCGGGGCGCTTCGACGAGGTGCTGCTGCGCGCTGCCGAGCGCTACGAAGAGATCATGGCCGTCATGTTGCCGACCCTCGGCGAGGAGCGGCAGGCGACCTATTCGCCCTTCCTTCCAATTTCCCCGATCTCGGGCCGCGTGCTCTACGTGCCGATGAAGGAAGTGAATGCAAGGAATGGCACCGTCACGTTCACCGACGAGGACGGACGCGATACCACCGTTCCGATCACCGGCGGACATGTGAAGCTGCAGTGGAAGCCCGACTTCGGCATGCGTTGGGCAGCGCTGGGTGTCGATTTCGAGATGTTCGGCAAGGACCACCAGACCAACCAGAACGTTTACGACAAGATCTGTTCGATCCTGGGCGGCACCCCGCCCGAGCACTATGTCTACGAACTGTTCCTCGACGAAGTCGGCCAGAAGATCTCGAAGTCCAAGGGCAACGGCCTCACCATCGATGAGTGGCTGACCTATGCGGGCACGGAGAGCTTGGGCCTCTACATGTTCCAGAAGCCGCGTGTCGCCAAGCGGCTCTACTTCGACGTCATCCCGCGCGCCGTCGACGAGTACTACCAGTTCGTCGAGGCCTACCAGACGCAGGATCCTGCCGCCCGCCTAGAGAACCCGGCTTTCCACGTCCACTACGGTCACCCGCCGGCGGTGACGATGCCGATCACCTTCGCCCTGCTGCTCAACATCACTTCGGCGTCCAACGCGCACGACAAGGATGTGCTCTGGGGCTTCATTTCCCGCTACGTGCCGGGGGCAACCCCCGAGACGCAGCCCGAGCTCGACCGGCTCGCGGGTTATGCCGTGGCCTATTTCAACGACCGGGTGGCCCCCACCAAGTCGTTCCGCGCTCCCACCGAGAAGGAGCGCGCCGCCCTGCAGGACCTCGCCGACCAGCTGGCCGCGCACGAGGGCTCGCGCGACGCCAAGATGCTGCAGGACCTCGTCTATGCCGTCGGCAATGCGCATCACTTTGATCCGCTGCGCGACTGGTTCGGCGCCATCTATCAGGTGCTGCTCGGAGCCGAGCAGGGGCCGCGCTTCGGCTCCTTCGTTGCGCTCTACGGAGTTGCCGAAACTCGCCAGCTGATCGCCGACGCGCTCGCCGGCAAGCTGCTGAAGGCGGCCTGAGCCGCCTACTGGCTTGCCCAGATGATCCGGCCCATGCCCTCGATGTCCTTCACATCGAGGATGCGCGGCGGGTGATCCGGGTTGAGCGAGTGCAGCTCGACCACGTTCGGCGTCTGCCGGTGGAGCACCTTCACCAGGACCTCGCCCTCACGCGTGCGCACCACCACGCGGTCGCCGCGGCGCATCTGCGCTGTCGGCGAGACCACGATCAGGTCGCCGTCGCGATAGAGCGGAAGCATGGAGTCGCCCGAGACCTCCAGCGCATAGCTGCCGTCCTCGGGGGAGGAAGGGAAGGCCACCTCGTCCCAGCCCTGTCCCTTCGGAAACCCGGCCGCATCGAAGAACCCGCCGGAGCCGGCCTGCCCGATGCCGATCAGCGGCACGGTGGCGCGCGCTGGTGCCTGCGAGGCGGTCTGAAGATAGGCGCCACTGCTGGCAAAGAACGCGTCGAACGTCTCGTTCGTCGCCTCGAGAATCTTTGCGACGCTCTCGGTGGACGGCCAGCGCTCCCGGCCATCCTTGCTGACTCGCTTGGAGCGGTTGAAGGCGGTCGCATCGAGGCCGGCGAGGCGCGCCAAGCCGGACACGGACAATCCGTGTCGTTCGGCTATCGCGTCGATCGCGTTCCAGATGTCACGATGCGAGAGCATCTCCGGATGAGCCTCGCTGCGAAGGAATGTTGTCTCCGATCGGAAACTAGTCCTATCTACGGCTTTCCTGCAACTCTGTAAAGGCGTCGCATGGCTGATGGCGCCCCGGCACACCCGAGCGTGAAGACTGCGTCGCCATGCTCGCTTCCCTCTGCGCCTGAATCCCCCTAGGTTCCGGCCGATCCAGCAAGGAGTTCCCGGTGCCCGTCCCCGCCTATGTCTACAAGGTCGCGAGCCGCGAGGTTTACGAGGCCTCGCAGGAGGAAGGCACCTTCGTCGGCCAGCCGATCGACCTCGAGGACGGCTTCGTCCACTTCTCCACCGCGGCCCAGCTCGGCGACACCATCCGGCTCTACTTCGCCGGCCTCGAGCGCCAGGTTCTGTTCGCAGTCCCCGTGGCCCGGTTTGGCGAAGCCATGAAGTGGGAAGTCTCTCGCGGCGGTGACCTGTTCCCCCATCTGTATGGCGAACTGCCCATATCGAGCGTGACCCGGATGGCCGACCTCGACGTGCCCGCCGACGGTATCGTCACCTTGCCGGAGTGGGTGAAATGATCTTTTCCGGCCTCTCTCCGCTGCTGCGCATCCCCGCCTTCTCCGGGCTGACGCGCGAGGCGCTGCTCAAGATGGACCCCGAGATCGCCCACGGCGCGACGATCGCCGCCCTGCGTCTGGGTCTCGCCCCCGAGCAGGAGGGCGACGATCCACCCGAGCTGCGCACCACCCTCTGCGGGCTCGAACTCAGGAATCCGGTCGGCATGGCGGCCGGCTTCGACAAGAACGCCGAGGTCCCCAAGCCGCTCGCCCGCATGGGCTTCGGCATGGTCGAGGTTGGCACCGTGACCCCGCGCCCGCAGCAGGGCAATCCCAGGCCCCGCCTGTTCCGCATCGCCCCCGCCGAGGGCGTCATCAACCGCATGGGCTTCAACAACGAGGGCCATGAAGCCGCCTTTGCGCGGCTCAAGGGCGCCCATGTCGGCGCCATCCTGGGGGTCAATATCGGAGCCAACAAGGACAGTGAGGACTTCGTCGCCGACTACGTCGCGGGCGTCACCCGTTTTGCCGAGGTCGCCGATTACCTCACCGTCAACATCTCCTCGCCCAACACTCCCGGGCTGCGGAACCTGCAGTCCGATGAAGCCCTGAGCCGGCTGCTGGGCGCCGTGCTGAAGGCGCGCTCCAAGGCCTCCGTGCGCGTCCCCGTGCTGCTCAAGATCGCCCCCGACC
>JAEYZJ010000248.1 GCA_023430705.1 Pseudomonadota bacterium
ATCGACGAGTATCTCGAGGAAGGCCGTGACGAGTTCGAGATCGTCGGCGCCGTCCATGTCGAGGCTTTCCCGACCGATCCCATCAAGGAGACCGAGACGCTGCAGAAGGTGGCCGACACGGGTCGCCTGCCGCTGGTGATCGTCGGCAATGGCGACCTCGGTTCGGCGGAGTTCTCCGCGCTGCTCGACCGGCACCAGGAGTATCCGATCTTCCGTGGCATCCGCCAGGTCGTGAACATGCATCGCGACCCGAAGCGGAGCTACACGAGCCGCGACCTCATGTCGGAACCGCAGTTCCTCGAAGGCCTTCGCGAACTCGGCCGCCGCGGCCTCAGCTTTGACCTGCAGCTCTACCCCCACCAGATGGAGACTGCGGCGGCGCTGGCTGCCCAGGCTCCAGACACCCTGATCATCCTCAACCATGCGGGGATGTGGGCCGATCGCGACCTTGCTGGCTGGAAGCAGTGGAAGGCCGGCATGCGCGCCCTCGCCGCGCAGCCCAACATCGTCGCCAAGATCTCGGGCCTCGGCATGCTCGACAACCAGTGGACGACCGAGAGTATCCGGCCACTGGTGCTTGAGAGCCTGGAGGCCTTCGGCACGGACCGCGCGATGTTCGCGTCTAACTTCCCCGTCGACAAGCAGTACTCGGACTTCGTCACCGTCTGGCGCGCCTTCGACACCATCACCGCGGGCTTCGCCGCAGCAGAGCGCACGGCGCTTTTCTGCGACAACGCCCGCAAGTACTACCGCATCCCCGCCTGAGGGCCGGCACCAGACACGAATACCGGAGGAGTTTTCCGTGAAGATCAAGTCCATCGAGGCTTTTGCCATTACCAACCCGATCGCGGGCGGCACGTATGAGGAAGCCAAGCAGAAGGGGACCGCGCGCCGCGCGCCATGGACCAAGGATGCCGAGGTCGCAAACCCGATGTCGCGTTATCCGCGCTACAAGGCCCTGCGCGCCAGTTGGAACGCCAAGTTCCCGGCAGTCGGCGTCATCGTCACTGCCGAGGACGGGTCCTGGGGCTTCGGCACGACGGGTTACGGCCAGCCGACGATCTCGTTGATCAACGACCACATCGGCCCGCTGCTCGAGGGCGAGAACGCGCTCGCCACCGAAAAGCTCTACGACATGATGATGCGCATCGTGTCGCCCTACTCGGCATCCGGCCTCGCATCGTACGCCATTTCCGGAATTGATCTCGCGCTCTGGGATCTCAAGGGCCGCGTGCTCAAGCTACCGGTCTACGAACTCGCTGGCGGCGCGGCCCGCGACAAGCAGTTCTGCTATGCCACTGGTAACGATACCGATTGGCACATGGAACTGGGTTTCAAGGCGACCAAGCTCGCCTGCCCCTACGGCACCGCCGATGGGCTTGAGGCACTGGACAAGAACGAAGCGTTCGTGGGCAAGGCCCGTGAGCTGATCGGTCCGCACGTCGAGCTGATGCTCGATTGCTGGATGGCCTTCGATGTCGAGTTTGCCGTGCGCCTCGCGCACCGCCTGCGCCCGTTCAACCTCAAGTGGATGGAAGACTGCCTGATCCCCGAGGATCACACCTCGCACAAGGCCCTGCGTGAGCGCCTGCCGTGGCAGACGATCGCCACCGGCGAGCACTGGTACACGCCCTACACCTTCTTCGAGGCCGCAAAGGATCGCGTGGCCGACATCTTCCAGCCCGACATCCACTGGGTCGGCGGCTTCACGGCCTGCCAGAAGATCGCGGCCATTGCCGAATATGCGGGCATCGACATGTACTGCCACGCAGGCATGAACACCCCATACGGGCAGCACTTCACCATCGCTTCGACCGCATCGAAGTGGGGCGAGTTCTTCGTCGGCGGCGCCCCCGGGCAGCCGCTCAAGGAGACCAACAACTACCCCGGCATGGCGGTCCCTGTGGACGGCTACGTCACCGTCAGCGACGAGCCCGGCTTCGGCCACGGGCTCTCCAAAGAGGCCATCGAGTCGATGGCGCTCTGATTTTCCGGAGGGCCATTCCTCGGCCCTTCCAATCAGTCAGGGAGCGGGCTCATCCTCCGCTCCCACAGATCAACCAGAAGGCCGCCACGGGCGGCGAAGGAGGAGGAATATGAAGCGCTCACTCTTGCTCGGCAGTGCACTCGCATTGCTGATGGGAACCACGGCATTTGCGCAGGTGGCCGACGTGCCGCGTCACGAGACCCTGGTCATGACCCCCTGGGGCGACCAGCCGGCTCAGTTTGCCAACACCGAGAACTGGCATCCGTACCTGGGGACGGTCACGCACCAGCGCGACGTCATGCAGTACACCGTCAACGAAATGCTCTTTTATACCAACCTGAACACGGGTGAACTGATCCCGTGGCAGGGCGAGAGCTACGAACTGGCGGCCGACTACCTGTCGGCGACGATCAAGCTGCGTGCGGGTGTCGAGTGGTCGGACGGCCAGCCGTTCTCCGCCGACGACGTCAAGTTCACCCTCGAGACCCTGCGTGACGCGCCGCCGGAAGTCCCCGCTTCCGCAGCGTTCAAGGAGTGGGTGAAGGACGTCGTCGTCACTGACGCGCACACCCTCACCATCAACTTCAACAAGCCGGCACCGCGCTTCGTGCGCGACTACCTGGCCCTCGGTCACGAGAACCACTACCCGACGCTTCCCAAGCACATCTGGGAAGGCCAGGACTTCGTGAACTTCACGAACTACGACCTCGCCAAGGGCTGGCCGGTTGGTACTGGCGCCTACAAGCTGGTGCTCAGCACCAACCAGCAGGAGATCTTCGATCGCCGCGACGACTGGTGGGGCGTGAAGACCGGCTTCCAGGACGCACCGGCGCCCAAGCGCATCCTGCTGGTGCCCGTCTCATCCGACGACGCCATGGGCCAGATGCACATCGCCAACCAGATCGACGGTGGCCGCCAGCTGCTGATCGGCACGTTCGAGGCCGCCCGCGCCCAGAACGACAAGCTGGCCTCGTGGAACACCGAAGGCCCGAACTGGGGTGCTCCGGACGGGTGCGACTACTCGCTGGTGTTCAACCAGCAGCGCGCGCCGTGGAACGACGTCAACCTGCGCTACGCGATCAACCATGCCATCGACCGCGCCGAGATCAACGACATCGGCTACGAAGGCTCGCAGAAGGTCGTGACCTACGCCTTCTCCGGCTACATGGCCGGCGCCTGGCTCGGCGAGGGCAGCCCGCTGCAGGCTGTGCTCGACAAGTACAACCTGGACAACCCGTCCCAGGCCCTGGTCGACGAGTACATGGCCAAGGGTGGCTACGAGAAGAACGCCGATGGCGTGTGGTCCAAGGACGGCCAGCCGATCACGGTCAACGTCCGCACCCCGGCCTTCATCCAGCCGGTGCTCGCGCCGCTGACCCAGCAGCTCAAGGAAGCCGGCTTCGACGCCCTGCAGGCCCCGGTGGACGACACCTGGCTGCCGGACATCCAGTCGGGCAACTTCGACACGATGATCTTCGTGCACTGCGGCAGCCTGTCGGAGCCGCTGGAAACCCTCCAGCACTACCACAGCAAGTTCTCGCGTGACCCGGGTGTCAACATCCCGAACGCAGTGGCGGCCACCCGCTACTCGAACCCGGAATTCGACGCCATCATCGACCGCATGGACGCTGTCGTTGCCGACACCAATCCGGACTCGCAGTACATGAAGGACGCTGTGGCGGCCCTCGACATCGCCCTGCGCGACCTGCCGCAGATCGACCTGCTGGAAGAGTTCCACGTGGTGACCAACAACAACACCTACTGGACCGGCTGGCCGACGGCGGAGAACCCCTACGTCGCGCCCTACACCCCGTGGGAAGCCTTCAACGTGGTGATCCACAACCTGCAGCCGACTGGCGCTCAGTAGCCAAACGTTCCTCCCGAACGCAGGAGCAGGCGGGTTATCCCGCCTGCTCCAAACCTATGATGGGCAGCGAGGCTCAATGTCGAAAGAACTTCAACGCTACCTGCTCACGAGATTTGGTCAGTTTCTGCTGATCATCTTCGTCGCAGTCAGCATCAACTTCATCATCCCGCGTCTGTTGCCGGGTGACCCAGTACAGACCGCGCTGGCACGCCTGCAGGCCGGCGGCGGCAACCAGGCCATGGACATCCAGGCGATCTCGGCGGTCTATCGCGAGAAGTACGGCCTCGATGCCCCGCTGTGGGAGCAGTACATCAACTACTGGGCGGACCTGTTCCGCCTCGATCTAGGCGTCTCGTTCGTAAACTTCCCCGAGAACGTTTCGACCATGATCGGCAATGCGCTGCCGTGGTCGATCGGCCTTCTCGCAACGGCAACGCTGATCGCCTTCGTGACCGGATCGCTGCTTGGCGCACGACTTGCGTGGCCCACCGCCGGGCGCGGCATCAAGGTCATGGTGCCGATGATGATGATCCTCACATCGATCCCGTTCTACCTGCTGGCGATCATCCTGATCTACATCTTCGCCGTGGTGCTGAAATGGTTGCCACCAGCGGGCGGCGTACCACCAACCCGAATAATGCGCTTCGACTGGGCGACGACGCAGGACGTGCTCCGGCACGCGATCCTGCCGGCAGGCGCCATCATCCTGGGCAATATCGGCTTTTGGGCGCTGGGCATGCGCAGCCAGATGGTCAACGTGCTGGGTGAGGACTACATCACCTTCGCGGAAGCCAAGGGCCTGAAGCCATCCCGCATCTTCTTTTGGTACGGCATGCGCAACGCGCTACTGGCACAGATCACGGCACTCGCGCTGTCGCTGGGCTCGGTCGTCTCCGGCGCCGTGCTCGTCGAGGTGATCTTCAACTACCCCGGCCTGGGCAACCTGCTCTACGTCGCCATCCGCGGCCAGGATTACTTCGTGATCCAGGGCGTAGTGCTGATGCTGATCGTCACCCTCGCGGTGCTGCTTTTCATCGTCGACCTCATCTATCCGCTTCTTGATCCGAGGATTCGCCGATGAACCGGTTCTTCGCTGCCGTACAACGCAACTTCCAGCAGGGACGCATCAGTCCCCTGCTGATCGCCGGCCTCGCCATCCTGGGTGGGGTGGTGCTGTTCGGGCTCATTGGTCCGCTCTTCGTCGATGCGGCTAACGCCCAGGTCGGCGCCGTGCGTCCGCGCCGGCCGCCGGGAGGCGACTACTTCCTCGGCACCGACTCGCAGGGTCGCGACATGTGGACCCTGCTGATCTACGCCACGCCGAACACGCTCAAGATGGGCCTGATCGCCGGCTTCATCGGCGTCGGCCTCGGTGCGGGCCTCGGCCTCATCGCCGGCCAGTTCGGCGGCTGGGTCGATGCGGTCATCCGCGTCGTCTCGGACGCCCTGCTGACGGTTCCGGCCATCGCCATCCTCGTCATCATCTCGGCCAATATCGACCGGATGAACACCTTCGTGATGGCGCTCGTCGTGGCGTCGCTGGGCTGGATGTTCACGGCGCGCACCGTGCGCGCGCAGGTACTCACCATCCGCGAGAAAGCCTATGTGGAGGTGGCGCGGGTGAACGGCGAAGGCTCGTTCGAGATCCTGTTCCGGGAAGTCATGCCGAACGTGATGCCCTATATCGTTGCCAGCTTCGTGGGCACGGTGTCGGGCGCCATCCTGTCGGTGATCGGCCTCGAGGCGCTCGGCCTCGGTGCGCTCGACGAAATGACCCTTGGCAATACGATCTACTGGGCCCAGCAGTCCTCCGCGGTTCTGCGCGGCTACTGGTGGTGGTGGAGTCCGCCGATCGTCATGATCGCGCTGATCTTCGTCGGCCTGTTCCTCACCTCGGTCGGGTTCGACCGTTTCGCTAACCCCCGGCTGGCGAGGCGCTGATGGCTGTGGACATGACCCAGAAACCGATCCTCGTCGTCAAGGATCTCAACGTTCACTACGACACCGGCAAGGGTCCGGCCAAGGCGGTGAACGACGTTTCGTTCTCGCTGCGTCCCGGCGAGCGGCTCGGCCTGATCGGGGAATCCGGATCGGGCAAGACGACGATGGCGACGGCGCTCATGCGCCTGACCCGGGCACCGGGACGGATCGTCTCGGGCAGCGTCGAACTCGACGGCGTCGACCTGATGAAGCTGTCGCCCAACGCCCTCCGCGAAGTGCGCCTGCGGGACATCGCGCTGATGCCGCAGGGGGCGATGAGTTCGCTCAACCCGGTCATGCGGCTCGAGGAGCAGATGATCGACGCCATCGTCGCGCACAAGTCCGGCATGAAGCGGGCCGACCTCGATGCCCGCGTGCAGCAGTTGCTCAAGCAGGTGGGGCTGGCGCCGGAAGTGGCCCGGCGCTACCCGCACGAGCTGTCGGGCGGCATGAAGCAGCGAGCGGCGATGGCCATCGCCACCTCGCTCGCGCCCAAGGTGATCGTCGCCGACGAACCGACCTCGGCGCTCGACGTGGTGGTGCAGCGCCAGGTCATGCAGACGCTCGGTCGGCTGCAGGATGGCCTGGGCGCCGCAGTGGTGCTCATCGGTCACGACATGGGGCTGATCGCACAG
>JAEYZJ010000341.1 GCA_023430705.1 Pseudomonadota bacterium
CGTCGGGATTTGTTGCAGTCTTGCCGCTTCCGAGGATGCGGCATGGGAGCGTGCGGCCCCACCCCACCCAGCTTCGCCAGGCGGCGAAGCCGCCGAGCTGCGCTACCCTCCCCATCAAGGGGAGGGATGCCGACTGCGACATCGGTTCCTTCGTCTCCCTCCCCCTTGTGGGGAGGGGATCGAGGGTGGGGGTGGCCACACGCACCGGTTCCGGCAGGCTACCGATTGTCCACCTCTGACCGTACCAGTTCGAGGCCCCGCCGGGTAATGCGGTAGGGGCGGCTGTCGCTGGAGGCGATGGCTCTCTTGTTCTTGAGTTTCTTGAACATGCCGAGCGTCATGGGCATGAGCCAGCCTTCGCGGCTGTAGAGCTCGATGCCGCTGATCTTGCCGGTCTCGGACTTGCGTGCGTGAATGGAGCCGCCCTGCGCGAGCGCATGCAGCACCCGCTGTTCTTCGCGGGAAATGTCCATGGGATGTCAATGCCTTGGGATGCGTCGAAACGAGCCGCCGCCAGCATCGCGCGTGGCAGCCGCCTGGTTCAGACCCCGAACGGACACGGCAGTTGCATGGGAGCAACCGCGGTCGCCGGGGTGTTACGCAATCTCCGACTGGCTAGACATGAAGGCACCCAGATCACTAAAGCGCCGCTGTAGCGCCGCGCCGATGAACGGAGCCTGAATAGCGCGGGGCCCGGCGATGCACCAGCCCCCGGTTGCAAACGCCGGCGCGGCGGTGCAAACCAGCAACTCTCCCTGTTTCCTCCTGCCCGAGTGCCTGCCGTGACCAAGCCCCCCGCCGAATGCCAGTCTAAGGAAGACGTGCGCGCCGAGATCGACCGGCTCGACCAGGGCCTGCTCATGCTGCTGGCGGAACGGCACGCCTATGTGACGCGCATGGCCGAGATCAAGACGGACCCGCACGAGGCCTATGACCCGGCCCGGATCGAGGCGATCATCGCCAAGCAGCGCAAGCGCGCGGAGGAACTGGACCTCGACGAGGACCAGGCCGAGCTGATCTGGCGCACACTGATCAACTGGAATGTGAACTACGAAAAGGGCATTATCGCTGCTCGCAAGCGCCACGGCTGAGCCACGCCGCGACGGCTGCGTACCGGAGCCACACGAGATGACGTCTCCAGAGATCACCGTAAGGAAGGCCGTAGCCAGCGAAGCCGAAAGGCTGACCGACCTGGCGTTGCTCGCCTGGGAACGCGACCTGCGCCCGTTCCTGTCCGGTGAGGCCGCGAGCCGCCAGAACGAGCGGCGGCGACTGGGCACGGCGGTGCATGAACTGCTCGACCGAACGATCGTGGCCGAGATCGACTCGCTGCCGGTGGGCTGGTGCGCCCGGGCCCGGGCCCGCGCCTATATCCCGTACCTGTTCGTGACCCCCTCGCTGCAGAACCAGGGGATCGGCAAGCTGCTGCTGCGGCGCATGGAGTCGATCCTCGAGCTCGAGGGCGCCGACCGCGTGCAGCTCGACACGCTGAGCGACAACGTGCGGGCCGTGAACTTCTACCAGCACCAGGGCTATCGCATCCTGGTGCTCAAGCGCGAAGGCAGCCAATCGAACGATGCCCACCTCAGCGTCCGGCTCGAAAAGCGCCTCTCCCCATACCGCGGTCCGCTGACCGACGACGAAGAAGAATAGGAACTTCCGACTTGACCCTCATCGATACCAGGACGCCCAACCCCAAGAGCTTCATCAAGGGATCGACCGGCGATTGGGAGATCGTCATCGGCATGGAAGTGCACGCCCAGGTGCTTTCCGAGTCGAAGCTCTTTTCCGGCTCCTCCACCGAGTTCGGCTCGCCGCCCAACGCCAATGTGTCGTTCGTCGACGCCGCCATGCCGGGCATGCTGCCGGTGATCAACGCCGAGTGCGTGCGGCAGGCGGTGCGGACCGGGCTGGGGCTGAAGGCGCAGATCAACAAGCGCTCGATCTTCGACCGCAAGAACTACTTCTATCCGGACCTGCCGCAGGGCTACCAGATCAGCCAGTTCAAGGACCCCATCGTGGGCGAGGGCTCGGTCTTCCTCGACATGGGCGGCGACGAGCACATCGAGATCGGCATCGAGCGGCTGCACCTCGAGCAGGACGCCGGCAAGTCGATCCACGACCAGCACCCGAACATGAGCTTCGTCGACCTCAACCGGTCGGGCGTCGCGCTGATGGAGATCGTCTCCAAGCCCGACCTGCGGAACGCCGACGAGGCCAAGGCGTACCTCAGCAAGCTGCGCACGATCCTGCGCTACCTCGGCACCTGCGACGGCAACATGGAGGAAGGCTCCATGCGCGCCGACATCAACGTGTCGGTCCGCCGCCCCGGCGGCGCGTTCGGCACGCGCTGCGAGATCAAGAACGTCAACTCGATCCGCTTCGCCGGGCAGGCCATCGAGTTCGAGGCGCGCCGCCAGATCGACATCCTCGAGGACGGTGGCAGCATCGACCAGGAGACCCGGCTGTACGATCCCAAGACCGGCGAGACGCGCTCCATGCGCTCCAAGGAAGAGGCGCACGACTATCGCTACTTCCCCGACCCGGACCTGCTGCCGCTCGAGTTCGACCAGGCCTTCATCGACGACCTCGCGCAGCACCTGCCGGAACTGCCCGACGACAAGCAGGCCCGCTTCATCAAGGACTACGGGGTTACCCCGTACGACGCGATGGTGCTGACGCTCGAGCGCGAGACGGCCGACTACTACGAGCAGGCCGTGCAGGCCGGCGGCGCGCAGCGCGACGGCAAGGCGGTGGCCAACCTCGTCAACGGCGATATCGCCGCCTATGCCAACAGCCAGGGCCTGAGCGTGTTCGAGACGCACATCAAGCCCGCGCAGATCGCCGGCATCGTCGACCTCGTGGCGGCCGGGACGATTTCATCCAAGGGCGCCAAGGACGTGCTGCAGATCATCATCGCCGAGGAGCCCGAGGGCGACCCGGCCGAGATCGTCGAGCGGCGCGGGCTCAAGCAGGTGACCGACCTCGGCGCCATCGAGAAGGTTGTCGACGAGATCATCGCGGCCAATCCGGACAAGGTCGAGCAGGTCAAGGCCAAGCCGACCATGCTCGGCTGGTTCGTCGGCCAGGCGATGAAGGCCTCGGGTGGCAAGGCCAATCCGCAGGCGCTCAACGATCTGCTGAAAAAGAAGCTGGGGATCGAATAGGAGCAGGCGGCGGGGCGGCTTTCGAAAATGTTAGCCGCCTTGCCGTAGCATTACCGGCGCACTACTTTAGCTTCCAAGGAGACCGTGATGACGACGACGTCCTTTGGGCAAATACTGGAGGTGTACAACCTCCGTGGAGAGCGCTGGCTTACCATCTGGGACCTGGCTTCGAGTTTCAAGTTCACGATACCGGACGCGCTTCGGCGGGATTTCATGGTGGGGCAACTCGTTCGTTACGAACAGGACGCCACCGACCTGATGACGATCGAGGACGTGTCCGAGGCTGAGCTACCAAAGGGGACTGCGCCGGTCGTCCCGGTTCGCGTCCCCGCGGGGGAGGAGCCCGAAGCGCCAAGGCTCTTCGGGCTTTACTGACAGGAATGCTGCGGCCGTTCCTTGGACATCAGTCGGACTACGCCAACTTGCCGATGGCCGACGCTGATGGCCGGCTGGCCCGTCAATGCAGTGTCTGGTGCCGGCACGGTCGTGTCGTCCCGAACGTCAGCAACTGGCGAGCCGGGGACGTAGTGCTGTCGCGAACGTCCAAGCTGATCGATTGGGTGGCGATCTATCAGGGCGCGATCCTCCCGGGAAAAGACGCGGCGAAGTGGAACCACGTCGGCGTCTACGATGGTACGGGCTTCATCTGGGACGCGAACCCCCACGTGCACGTGCAGGAGCGTTCGGTAGGCGACTATCTCCTTGGCAAGGATGAGATCGCCATCGTGCGAGTGAAAGAGTTCGCAATCAGCAGCACCGAGTTGATCGGACTGCTCGGTGACGTCGCGCAAACGTCCTACGACATGACATCGTATGCCGGGCTCCTGTCCTGGCGACTGATGGCCAGTGCGCTCGTCTACGGCAATGACCTGCGCCAGGCGGTGGACAATGACGCTCCGGCGGTCATCTGTTCGACTTTCCTCGAACGGGTGCTTCGTCACGCGACCGCGGGGCAGGTGTTTCCTGACACACCCATCGTGGTGCCGGCCGACTACGCCGTCTCCACAAGGTTCACTCATGTGCCGGTAGCGTGGCACCGGCTTGCTGCTCTCGATCTGCGCGAGACGGTCGGCGCGTGATGTCGCGTGCCGAGCATGGCGTTGCATGACGGCGACCAGCAGGAGACGCCGATGGAAGCACCGAGCCCGGATCGGCTGACGATGCCTCGAGAGCCCGACGGCAAGCCGCAGCGATCGAGCGCTGCCTTTGCGGCGGTCGGGGTCGTGCTGCGGGCGGCCATGCTGATTCCGGTCCTGTCGCTCTCGATCGCGGCGATCGCGCTGTTCGTCTACGGCGCGATCGAGACCTGGCATCTGATCGGCGCGCTGTTCGGATCGAGCCCGGCGAGCCATGACGAGTCGATCCTGCTGGCGATCGAGATCGTCGACCTCTTCCTGCTGGCGGTGGTGGTGCAGGTGGTGGGGCTGGGCATCTACCAGCTGTATTTCCGGCAGGACCTGCAGCTGCCCACCTGGCTGAGGATCCAGACGCTGGACGACCTGAAGTCGAAGCTGGTGGGCGTTGTCGTGACGGTGCTCGCGGTCTTCTACCTCGGCAAGGCAGTCACCTGGCGCGCCGGGCCGGACGTGCTGTACCTGGGCGGCGGGGTGGCCGTGGTGATCGTGGCCCTGACCTGGTTCCTGAGCCGGATCGAGGAATAGGGCGCAAGCTGTTTGGGAAACGAGGACAGGAGGGGCCGATGGCCAAGGGCTACTGGGTAGTGAATATCGAGACTTCCGATCCCGCCGCCTACGGCGCCTACCAGGCGTTCGTCGGTCCGTACCTCGCCTCGCGCGGGGGGACGTTCCTGACCCGCAGGGGACAGCGCGTCGTCAAGGAAGGCAGCGCCCGGGCGCGCACCGTGATCGTCGAGTTCCCGAGCTACGCGGAGGCGGTGGCGGCCTATGAGGACGCCGAGTACCAGCAAGGGCGCAAGCTGCGCGCCGACATCAGCAGCGCGGACTTCGCCATCGTCGAAGGGGACTGAGGTCCCCAAACGAAGAGGGCCCGACGAGGAGGTGGAATCTCCCGACGGGCCCAAGCCAACAGGCGGCGAAGCCTGTCAACGGCTGTCAGATAGGCGCCGGCGCAGCGCTTGGCAAGGGATTACTTCCGTCCCACCGCCAGCCGTGAGCGCACCTCGGGGTCGGCGTCGAGGAAGGCGGGCTCGACCGTGGCGCCGACGGCGTCGAAATAGCGGCTCATGAAGTTGCGGTAGGAGGCGGCGAGCGCGATGTCGGCGATGTTGAGATCGGTGAACCCGACGCCCCGCAGCCGCGCGATGTCCGCCTCGGTGATCCTGGAGGCGTCGCGCGTGATCTGCTCGGCATAGGCCAGCATCTCGACCTGCTGATCGGTAAGCCCGGCGTTACGGTAATCGCGCTGCACGGCCAGCACCTGCTCCCGGCCCATCATGCCCGAGAGGCTTCTGAAATAGACGTGCGAGCAGTAGCTGGACGGCACATGCCGGGCGACGACCAGGGTGATCAGGCGAAAGTTCAGAAGCCCCAGCGAGAAGCCGTCGCGCAGCTGGTGCAGCAGCCGCTCGACCGGCAGAAGCATGTCCGGCCGGGCCGACCAGCAACGGGTAGCTTCCATGACCATGCCCATTGCGTCGCGCTCCGCCTTGTAGAGCTCGGCTACCTCGCCGGTCGCCTCATCGTCGGAAATCGTCTTCACGTACATTTGCGGCCACATCTCCACTTCAATGACGCCACAGTGCCCTGCAACGGTGCGGCTGTGAAGCGAGACGCGCTGGAACCCACGGCTTCCGGCGCCGTTGCTCGCATGGGAAATTCCGACGGAGGCCTCCATGCCCGTACTCAACCGCGTCCTGTTCAACGTCCTCTGCCAGGACCTCGGCGAGACCGTCGCCTTCTATCGCAAGCTGTTCGGCCTCGAGACGGTCTACGACAGCGAGTGGTACGTGATCCTCAGCCCGGCCGGGCAGCCCAACGTGCAGATCGGCCTCGTCGACCAGGTCAGCGAGTTCACGCCGCGCCATGCCTGGGGCATGCATGAGGGGACCTACCTGACCTTCGTCGTGGACGACGTGATCGAGGTGCTGGATCGGGCCCGCGCCATGGGTGCCGAGATCGTGTCCGAGGCGGTCGCGCTCGACTACGGCCAGACGCGCGGCCTGATCCGCGACCTCAACGGCATGGTCATCGACATCTCGACCCCCACCGCCCAGCTGGCGGCCCGCCAGGACGAGGAGATCGGCTACGGCGGCGACGAGGCGATCGTCGAACCGGGCAAGCAGCGCGAAGCGGCCGGCGCCTACGTCTGAGCCGTCAGGCGGGGGCGCTGCGCAGGCGCCGCACCAGCCGGCCGTCGATGAAGACCAGGCCGACGAAGATCACCACGATTCCAAGGATGTGGACGAGTTCGAACCGCTCGTGCAGCACCAGCACGCCCAGCAGGATCGCCGAGATCGGGGTGATGAAGGTGTTGAGCGAGAGGTTGGTCGCGCCGACACGCGGCAGCAGCCAGTAGACCAGCAGGAAGCTGAAGCTGGTCGAGAACACCGAGATGCCGAACAGGGCGCCCCAGGTCTCGGGGCGGGTAATGACCGGGATGCCGGAGAAGAACAGCGCGATCGGCACCGAGACCAGCGCCGCGCCGGTAAGCGAGCTGGAGGCCACGGCATAGGGCTCGACCCTGGCGAAGCGCCGGGCGTAGTTGAGGGTCAGCGCATAGCAGCAGGTGGCGGCGAACGCCGCAATGAGCCCCACGACCTGCGTCGAGGCGCCCTCGCTGAACGAGGGCAGGGCGAGGATCACCGCGCCGGCAAAACCGATCAGCACGCCTGCGACCTTGTTCCAGGTCGCCCGCTCCCCGCCCGGCCAGAGCTGCGAGACGATCACCGTGGTCATCGGAGTCATGCCGTTGATGACACCGACGATGCTGCTGGCCACCGTGACCTCGGCAAAGGGGAAGAGCGCGAAGGGGATGGCGTAGTTGAGGATGCCGAGGACGAGAAACTGTGGGTAGAGCCTGAGATCGCCCGGCAGCTTCTTGCCGGTCGCGACGAAGACGACCCAGCAGATGGCGGCCCCGATGCTGACCCGCCCGGCCGCCACCCAGAGCGGACTGATCTCGCGGATGAGGATGGCGTTGAAGAGGAAGGAACAGCCCCAGACGGCGCCGAGGAGGATGATGAGCAGCCAGTAACGCAGCGGCATCGGGTCAGACCTCGATCCTGAAGCTGAGTTCGATGTCGATCGCCGACTGGCCCCGCAGCCCCCAGTTCTCCCGCGGCACCTCGATGAGGCAGACCTTGAGGTCGGCGGCGGCGACGCCGAAGGCCGCGAACTCACGCGCGAGCGCGGCGAACAGCCGGCGCTTCGCGTCGAGCGAACGACCCGAGAACAGGCAGATCTCGATGACGGTGTAGTTCTCGCCGCGGCCCGGAGGCGGCGCGAAGGCGTGCTCGGGGTACTCCAGCACGCGGATGCAGCGGTCGTTTTCGGGGATGCGGAGGCCCTCGACCAGCGCACGCTGCACGGCCGCGATGAGTGCCGCATGCCGGTCGCCGATCCAGCCGGCCCGGGTCTCGATGCGAGTCGATGGCATTTGATGTTCTCCGCTCGGGCACAGCGTAGGCAGGCCGCGCAGCGGCGTCGAACCGATTTTCGCGATGGGCGCCATCGATTCCGGTGATGGGATGGCGGCCGGGACGGAGATATGTTAGCGCTTACATAAATCGCGGGAGGGACGCGAAATGAGCTATCTTTCCGAAATGGGCCTGCTGTCGCTGGGCAGCCAGCTCAAGGCCATCAGCGACCAGCTCTATGCCATCGCCGACGACGTCTATGCCCGGTATGGCATCGAGCTGCAGGGCCGATGGTTTCCGATCCTGCGGCTGCTGCACGACCGGGGGCCGATGACGGTGGGCGAGGTGGCGGCCGCCGTCGGACAGACCCACTCGGCCATCAGCCAGCTGGCGACGAGGCTGGTCCGCGAAGGCTGGCTGGATGCGGCGAGCGACGCCCACGACCGGCGCACGCGGCGGCTGTCGCTCAATGCGAAGTCGCAGGCGGCGATCCGCGCGGCAAAGCCGCTGTGGCGCGCCATCCGCGAGGCTGTGGAGGAGCGGGCCGGGGCCCACGGACTGAACGTCGGGATGCTCGAGGCGCTGGCTCGCGTTCCGGGTCCGGAACTGGCGGAAGCGATCCTTGCGCGCGCCGCCGACTATCGGAACGAGGGCGTCCGCATCGTGCCCTTCGCGCCGGAACTGCGTGACCACTTCTACCGGCTCAACGCAGCCTGGGTTGAGCGCTATTTCACGCTCGAGCCCTACGACGTCGAGGTGCTCTCGAACCCGGAGCGGGCGATCCTGTCGGGCGGCGGCGCGATCTTTTTTGCCATGCTGGGCGAGGCGGTGGTGGGCACCTGCGCCCTGATGCAGGTGGCGCCGGGCGAGTACGAGCTGACCAAGATGGCGGTGGACCCCTCCGCACAGGGCCTCGGGATCGGACGCAAGCTGATCGAGACGGCGATTGCCGAGTTCAGGCGGCTCGAAGGGAGGCAGCTCCATCTCGAAACCAACACCAGGCTCGCCACCGCGATCCGGCTCTACGAGAGCAGCGGCTTCGTCCACCAGCCGTCGGTGCGGCCGGGCACGCACTACTCGCGCGCCAATGTCTACATGATCTGGAAGGACGAGGCCGGCGCCGCGGGCCGCTAGCCGGGGTAGGTCGCCTCGCCGCGGGCGACGAGGGCCAGCGCCTCGGGGTAGATCCGGTGTTCCTCGACCAACACGCGTTCGGCGAGCGTATCGGGCGTGTCGCCCGGCAGCACGGGAACGCGGGCCTGGAGGATGGCCGGGCCTTCGTCCACGCCCGGCGAGACGAAGTGCACGGTGCAGCCATGCTCCTTGTCGCCGGCGGCGAGCGCGGCTGCGTGGGTGTCGAGCCCCCGGTGCAGCGGCAGCAGCGAGGGGTGGATGTTGATCAGCCGGCCCTGCCACTTGCCGACGAACTCGGGCGTGAGGATGCGCATGAAGCCGGCGAGGGCCACGATGTCCGGCCGCCAGAGCTTGAGCACGTCGGAGATCGCCAGCTCGAACCCGATGCGGTTGGGATAGTCCTTGTGCCAGCGCCACGCCGTGGGGATGCCGTGGCTGGCAGCGGTCCTGAGCCCCGGCGCATCGGGCCGGCTGGCGAGGACCCCGACGATCTGCGCCGGATAGTCGGGCGACTTCGCCGCAGCGATCAACGCTTCCATGTTCGAGCCGCGGCCCGAGATGAGAATGGCGACGCGCTTTTTCGGTTCGGTCACAGTGCCAGCATGCCCTCGAAGGTGACGGGATCGTCGTCGCGGGTGCGCAGTTCGCCCACGATGGACGCGCTTTCGCCCGCCGCGCCGAGATGCTCGACGAGCCGGCCTGCGTCCTCGGCCGCGACGGCGCAGAGCATGCCCACGCCGCAGTTGAAGGTGCGCAGCATCTCGCGCTCGTCCATGCCGCCGACGCGGGAGAGCCACGAGAAGACCTTGGGCACGCGGATGCGGCTGAGGTCGACATGGGCCGAGAGGCCGTCGGGCAAGACGCGCGGGATGTTGTCGATGAAGCCGCCGCCGGTGATGTGGGCCAGCGCCTTGATGCCGATGCCGGCCTTCAGCGCCGCGAGCAGCGGCTTGACGTAGATGCGGGTGGGCACCAGCAGCGCGTCGCTGAGCGAGCGGCCGGGATCGAACGGGGCAGGCAGGTACCAGTCGATGCCCGAGAGCTCGACGATGCGCCGCACCAGCGAATAGCCGTTGGAATGGACGCCGGACGAGGCGATGGCGACGAGGACGTCGCCGGCGGCGATGTCGGGACGGGGCAGGAGCGTGCCGCGCTCGGCGGCCCCGACGGCAAAGCCCGCGAGGTCGTAGTCCTTGCCCGAGTACATGCCCGGCATCTCGGCGGTCTCGCCGCCGATGAGGGCGCAGCCGGCGATGCGGCAGCCCTCGGCGATGCCCTCGACGATGGCCGCGCCGGTCGCCACGTCCAGCTTGCCGGTCGCGAAGTAGTCGAGGAAGAACAGCGGCTCCGCGCCCTGCACGATGATGTCGTTCACGCACATGGCCACGAGGTCCTGGCCGATGGTCGCGTTGTTGCCGGTCTCGATGGCGATCTTGAGCTTGGTGCCCACGCCGTCGTTGGCGGCAACCAGGATCGGATCGGTGAAGCCGGCCGCCTTGAGGTCGAACAGGCCGCCGAAACCGCCGATCTCGGCATCCGCCCCGGGACGCCGGGTGGAGCGGACGGCGGGCTTGATAGCCTCGACAAGCGCATTGCCGGCGTCTATGTCGACCCCAGCCTGCTTGTATGAAAGCCCGTTTGGTGGCACGTTTTGCGCGTCGGACATGGGCCTGTTCGCCATATTTCAGAGGTAGCGGATTTGTCGAGCGCTGATAACCGCTCCACCGTGGTGACGCAAGAGACGCCCAGGACCTTGAGCTTCAGATATCAGCTGATGATCTGGGCCGGGCTGTTCCTGCTGACGATCCTGTTCCTGTGGATATTCCGTCCCATCCTGCTGCCCTTCGTCGTCGGCATGACGATTGCCTACCTGCTGAACCCGGTGGTGAACTGGCTGCAGCGCATCGGCATCAACCGCAGCTGGGGCTCGATGATCGCCCTGACCCTCGTCATCATCGCCTTCATCGGACTGCTGCTGGCCGTGGTGCCGCTGGTGGCCGTGCAGATCGGCGGGCTGGTCGGGCGCCTGCCCGGATATATCGGCGACCTGCAGGACCTGCTGCGCCAGTGGGCGCCGCAGTTCACCGAGTGGCTCGGGCCCGAGCGGGCGGCGCAGCTGGAGGGCGGCCTCGCCGAGCTGATCGGGCGCGGCGTCGAGTTCGCGGGCTTTGCCACCACGACCATCGCCCAGAGCAGCCTGAGCGTGCTGGGGACGATCGCCGTGCTGTTCATCACCCCGGTGGTGGCGTTCTACCTGCTGGTCGACTGGGAGGGCATGGTCCGCAAGGTCGACGACCTGCTGCCGCGCCGCTACCG
>JAEYZJ010000267.1 GCA_023430705.1 Pseudomonadota bacterium
TCCGCCGAGCAGCACGGAACCGCGCGCTTCGATGGCGCGCGGCAGCAGGCCGGTTGCCGCCATCGCCGTCAGGGACTTGCCCGATCCGGATTCGCCGATCAGGCCCACCCGTTCTCCCGCAGCGAGGCAGAGCGACAGGTCGGTGACGAGAGGGACCCCGGCCGCCGAGAGGGTGAGGCCCCCGATGTCGAAAAGCGCCACGCTCATCGCCCCCTCCGCGTGGGGTCTGCGATGTCCCTCAGTCCGTCGGCGAGCAGGTTCATCCCGATCACCAGTGACACGAGCGCGAGGCCCGGTGCGATGGCGCCGATCGGTGCGGTATAGACCGTTCCCTGCGCCTCCTGCAGCAGCCGCCCCCAGGATGCGTTGGGCGGGGGCGCTCCGAGCCCCAGGTAGCTCAGCGAGGCCTCCGCGATTACGGCGAGGCCGAACTGCAGCGCAAAGTTCACGGACAAGGTCGGCCAGATGTTGGGCAATACGTGAGCAAGGACCACCCGCGGCCACGGCGTCCCCGATGTGTATGACGCGGTGATGTAGTCCATCAGCAGCACGCGCTTCACGAGGATGCGGGTCAGCCGCGCGACGATGGCCGAGAGCGCGATGCCGAGCGCCAGGATGGCGGTGCCGAGGCTCGCCGTATCGCTTGCCGCCACCACTAGCATGGCGATCAGCAGCGTCGGAAAAGCGATGAGAATGTCGAGGGTTGCCGCCAGCGCATCATCCAGCAGCCTGGTTGCGAACGCCGCCAGCGTGCCCACCGTCACCCCGATGGCGGCGCCGATTGCCACCGCGCCGAGGCCCACCGTCAGGGCGATGCGCGATCCGATCATGATCTGCGTGAAGAAGTCTCGCCCCAGCCTGTCCGTCCCTGCCCAGTGCTCCCAGGAAGGTGGCTCCAGTCGTCCCCCGGTCATCCCGGTCGGGTCGTAGGGCAGCCAGACGAGGCTGAGGAGCGCCACAAACACATGAAGGCCGACGAGGACTCCGCCCACGACCAGGCTCGACGAATGGCGGCGCCGGCGCGCCCCGGCGGACTGTTCGAGCACACTCATGTCGAACTCCGGCCACGCAGTCGCGGGTCGACCAGCCTCTGCAGCAGGTCGGCGGCAAAGCCGATCAGCAGCACCAGCAGGGTCGAGATGAACAGCACGCCCTGAATGTTCGGGTAGTCCCGCTGCTGGATGGCGAGCAGCAGCATCGAGCCGAGCCCCGGCAGTGCATAGACCTTTTCCACGACCACGGCCCCGAGGAAGGTCGTCGCGAGCTCGATCCCGAGGATCGAGATCACCGGCACCGCCCCGTTCCTCAGGCCGTGCCGAACCAGCGCCTCCGGAAAGCTCGACCCCAGCGCCCGTGCGGTCCGGATGAAGTCGCTGCCGATCACGTCCAGCGTCGCGGCCCGCACATACCGGATCAGGGACGCGGCGATCACCAGCGCCACCGTCAGCACCGGCAGGACCATCGCAGTCGCCGCCTCGCCGAAGTTCGACCACCCCTTCAGCGGAAAGCCGCCCGACGGGAAGAGCCTGAGATTGATGGCAAAGACCGTGACGATCAGGATGCCCAGCCAGAATACGGGGATCGCAACGCCCAGCTGGCTCACCACCGAGATTGCGGCTCCGTACCACCGATCCGCGCGCACCGCCGCGATGATCCCGAGCGGGACGGCGATCAGGATCGCCAGCAGGAACCCCAGGATCGTCAGCGGTGCCGTGACGCTCATCCGGTTGCCGATCTCGGCGAGTACCCCGGCCTTGCTGACGAAGGACTGGCCCAGGTCAAGCCGCGCCAGGTTGCCCAGGAACGTGAGGAACTGGACCGGCAAGGGCTGGTCCGAGCCCAGTTGTGCCCGTGCCGCCGCGATCTGCCCCTCCGTGGCCCCGACGCCCAGCAGCGCGTTGGCCGGATCGCCCGGCAGCAGCCGCAGCAGAATGAACAGGATCACTGCCGCGATGAACAGCGACAGCACCAGCATGGCAAGGCGTCGGAGGAGGTAGGTGAGAATGGGCGCAGTCCTGTTGGCGATGGGGCGCAAGATAGCTTGCCCCGCCCATCGGGTCATTCCCGCGTGCCGGAAACTCCGGCAGGGGACCTTGACCTCATGCAGAAATCCCCGCTCGCGCGGGGATGACCGTGGGTGAAGGGCGGCATGGCTGCCGCCCGCTGTTTCAGTTGGCCTTCTTGATCCCGTAGGCGAAGAACTGCGAGTTGAGGCCGTTCACCGGATAGCCCGTCACGTTGGCCGCCGAGACCACGATCTGGGGGTAGAGGTAGAGCCAGTTGCTCGCTGCGTCCTCTGCGATCAGCTTGTTCGCCTCGGTGAGCCTTGCCACCTGGTCCGCCTCGCTGGCCGCCGCTTCCGCGTCGGCAATCAGCTGCACCACTTCAGGGTTGTTGTAGCCCCAGTAGAAGTCCGGATTGCCGTAGAAGACGATGTCGCGGTGGTTCACGTGCTCCTGCAGCGTCGCCTGGAAATCGTGAGCCTTGTAGATCTTCTCGTACCACTCGTTGGACGTGATGATGTTGATGTTCACCTTCACGCCGATCTTGGCGTATTCGGACTGCAGGAACTGCGCGACGATCGGGTGCGGATCGTAGTCGGGCGTGTCGAGCGTGAACTCGAAACCATCCGCGTAGCCGGCTTCCGCGAGCAGCGCCTTGGCGCTCTCGACGTCGTACGGATCGACCCCGGTGAGGTCGACGTACCACGGGTCCGTCGGCGGAACGAAGGAGCCGATAAGGGTGCCGTAGTCCCCCCAGATCGCGTTCAGGAGCTTCTTCTTGTCGGTCGCGCGGGCCAGGGCCTTGCGCACCTTCACGTTGTCGAAGGGCGCGACGCGGTCGTTCCAGGCGAGCAGTTCCTTGGTGGTCGAGGCGCCGTTCGAGACGGTGAAGGCCGGGTTGTCCGCGAACTGGGCGAGCGAATCCGGGCTCTGCACGGACGTGATCACGTCGACGGAGTTGGTCAGCAGGGCGTTGTTCAGCGCCGTGGCGTCGGTGAAGTAGCTGTAGACCACTTCCGCGTTCGTGGGAGCCGTGCCCCAGTACTTGTCGAACCGGGCGAGCGCCAGGGCCGAGCCGCGCCGCCATTCGCCGAGCGTGTAGGGGCCGGTGCCGTCTTCCGTCGCCGTGATGTCGGCGGCGGCGTCATTGACGATCCACACGTAGCTGAGGTTGTACGGCAGCGAGATGGAGCGCGCCGAAAGTGTGATCACCACGGTCTGGTCGTCCGGCGTGTCGATGCCGGCAATGGTCGAGAGGCTTCTCTTGCGCGAGCTCTTCGAGGCCTCGGCCGTCACGCGCTCGATGGAGTGCTTCACATCGGCGGCGGTCAGCGGGTCGCCCGAGTGAAAGGTCACGCCCGGCTTCAGCTTGAACGTGTAGGTCAGCCCGTCATCCGAGACAGTGTAGCTGTCGACCAGTTTCGGCTCCACGGTACCCGCGTCGGTCAGCTGGAAGAGGGCCTCGTAGACGTTGCCGTTGAAGGCCTCGTTGATTCCCTGGCCGGCGCCCGCGGTGTTGTCGAGATTCTGGGGTTCGTACAGCGATCCGATCCGGATCGTCGCGTTCGGGTCGTAGTCCTGGGCCACTGCGAGCGGCGCGATGGCGACGCTGGCGAGCAGGGCCGCAGCGACCAGGGTGCCACGGGTGATGATGGACATGTTTGCTCCGTCTCGTTGGGCCGGCATGAACGGCCACGCCGGGTCGTACCGTCGGGGTCCCGGCTGCGCAACTGATAGCGCGTCGCGCGCTTCCACCCCATCCATGAACCGAACTTATCCTGCCAACCGCCGCGCTGCGGCGGGAACGCATTTATCCTCTCTGCACAGCTCACAGAAACCGGTTCCACGGCGTTGTTTTTCGTCATCTGGCGCGTACACTGGCTTCATCCGTACGTCAGCGATTGTTGGCAGGTTGTGGAAGCTACAAACGGCGCCGCGATGGTAACGCTGGCTTAATACCGAGCCGCCAAACCTGTGCGCCAGGCTGGAGATAACGGATGGGTGCGACGGTGCTGGCGATATTGCTCGCCACCGGGCTGGGGCTGATCGCCGGCGGTTACTATTCGGTAGTCGGATGGATCGTCGTCGCCACGCTTCTGGGCATCACGACCGCTGCCGCCGTGGTGTTCGCCGCTGCTCCGCTGCTCACGTCGGTGCTTTGGGTGGTCGCCACCTTCGTTGCCTTCGACGTTGGCCTGATCCTCAGTCTCGTCATCCGGTACAGCGGCAGGGCGCGCGCTGCCTGATCTGCGCGTATTTGCATAAAATTCTAGTCAAAAGCGGAACGCACCTGCAAATCGCATCCGCCAGACTGCTCCTGTCGCATGTGCTGTCGCACGCAAAGGGGCAGAAATGAGCGTCTACCTGAACACGACCAGAAAGGTCGCACTGGCATTTGCTTTCGGCATCCTGAGCGCGGGGGTCTTTACTGTCCCTGCCATCGCCGGGGGAGCCCATGCACCGCTCGGTTATCAACTGATGTGCCTGAAGACCCCGCACGAATGCAAGGGCGGCGGCAAGGCGAAGATCACCGTCACTGCGGATGTCATGGCGACGCTGAAGCGGGTGAACGGCCACGTGAACCGCACCATCCGCCCCCGCCATGACGTCGGCGCGGATGTCTGGTCGGCAAGTGCATCGGCGGGCGACTGCGAGGACTATGTGCTGGCCAAGCGCCGGGCCCTGATCAAGGCCGGCATCCCCGCCAGTTCCCTGCGCATCGCCTATACCAAGACGCGCCGCGGCGAGGGGCACGCCATCCTCGTCGTCAAGACCAACGGCAAGGACCTGGTGCTGGACAACCTGACGGCGACGATCAAGCCGCTGAGCCAGACCGGCTACCGCATCATCTCGATGTCGGGCGCAAACCCGCGCAAGTGGAGCTGAGCCCGGCCAGGGGTCAGGTTCGCGTGCCGCTCATCCTCGCGTCCCACGCGGTCGCGAGGATGCGGTCGTGGTCACCGAAGATGCCGAAGTCCGGTGGCACCTCGGCATAGCCTTCCGTCAGCGCGCGGATACGTTCTGCCTCGGCCAGCAGCGCCTCGACATCCCCGCCCTCCGCGATGCGCTGCGGCAGTTCTCGCTGCAGTGCGGTGATCCGCACGAGGCTGTCATTTGCATGGCTGCCGGAGCCGCCGGGGGGAAAGGCCGCCCCTCCAACCTCAATGACGTATTGCAGCGAGACGAGGTAGTAGCTTGCCTCGGCGAGCAGTTGCCGGTCGAGATCGGCGATAGCGTCGGGGGAGGGCGCACGGTTGGCCCAGAGCGCGAGCTGTCGGGTCAACGACGGCTGCAGGTCGTCTCTCGGGACAACGTCGAACGTCGCACGGATCATCTGGAGACTGAGGTAACGCGACAGCGCCGAGTGCAGCATGTCCACATCGGTCGACGCTTCCGCCGCCGCCGGCGGCTGCATACCGAGATCGGCAGCCATGGCAGGCTGTGGTGCGGCCAGGGCCATCATGGCGAGGGCCGCGAGAGTCTTGAGGTTTGGCGACATTGACAGCAGGTCCCACTTCCGGGTTCTGCCGGGCGATCTAGCATCTCCGCGCGTGAGCCGGAGCGTTTACCTGTCGGTAAGGATAATTTCCTCGGGCGGCGCCCTCAGGTTCTTGGGAGTTCTCTAGAACTGAATCCGGGGGGCCCGTTCGATCACAAATTAACTATTTATTGACAATAACTTGACTGCACACTGCTCCTGTGGTCCTATCTGGTAACTGTAAATACGGGGTGATCACTATGCACCGTTCCGTTCTGACCCTGGCCTTTCTACCCCTGTTGATGAGTGGCGTATTTGCACAGGACGTGGCAAATGTCGGCCCTGTCAGCACGGCGGCTCTTCCCTCTTTCGACCCGGTGGTCGGCAGATGCGAGGAAGTCTCCCAGAACCCGGAAATAGCGGACCGCGAGAGCGGGATCTGCGTGACGGCGACGCGAGCCTATATTGCCTCGCTGAGCGGCTTGTCCCCCTCCGCGGTGGACCAGAAGCTCGCCGATCTGGTCATCGAACTCGCTGTTCTGCCCGTCGGCGGCGTTCAGTGCGAGGAGTTCGATGATGAGATCGCCGAAGCGATCCGCATCGCGAGCACGGCCAGCGCCGACTCCGAGCAGCGGGCGCAGTTTCTCGAGATCGCGGCGACCGTTATCGATCAATGCGGTGCCGGCCGGACGGCTGCCATTGCGTCAACGACACCGATCTTCACGTCGCCCGACAACAACTCGTCGAGCAACTGATCGTCGCCGCTGGGGGCGCCTGGCATGGCTGAGGGCCGCGGCAGGCGGCTGCTGACGCTCGCACTGTCCACCTGCGTCCTGGCTGCCGGGGTCGCCGGCTTCGTCCTCGAACTGCGACCCTTCGCTTTGTCGGCCGTATCCGCGGAGGAGCGGCTCGCGGTCCTGTCGGAGGCGACCGCTGCCAGCGGTCTTTCCTATGAAGGGCGGCGGCGGGTCATGCTGGCCTGCCTCGATTTCGGGGACAGCCTCTTCATGCGGGCGCAGCCCTCGAGGCGGCGGGCTCAGCTCATGTCGGGTTGCGACGAGGCGGCGACGCGCTTCGTGGCATCGATGCCGACCTTCTCCGAGGCCTGGCTGGTCAAGGCCAAGGTTGCCGCCGAGGCGGCCGACGTAACCGCGCTGTCCCGCAACGTGGAGAAGTCACGGGCATCGGCGCCGCACGTCCAGTGGCTCGCGGGGGAGCGGATGCGATTGCGCGAGCGGGTTCGAGGCCTCTCCGCAGACCCGGCGTTCACCGAGGCTCTCGACGCGGGCCAGCGCGGCGATGTCATGACCTTGATGGGCTACAATGACGGCAGCAAGCTTCTCGCCGAGCAGTATGCCCGCGATCCAGCCTTCCGTGGGCGATTGACCGCAATCGCGGAGCAGGCTCCGATGACCGAACAGCAGCTCCTCCTGGCTCACATCAGGGAGGTGATGCGCCGATGATGCGCCGGTTGTCCCTCGCCATGTCGTTGGCCACCGTCGCCTGGGTTCCCCTCGTTGCGGGTGGGAACCGACCGCTCATCTGGGGCCTCGCGGCGCTCTGGATGGGGCTTGCCGGAGTGGTCTGCGCTGCCGCTCCCGTCACACGCTCGTCGCGAAGCCTCCGAAGCCTCCTCGCTCCGGGGCTGCTGTTCGGGGTGTTCCTGATCTGGTCGGCGATCCAGGCCGCAAGTCTGCCGGGCATGCCCGGCGCGTACCTGAGTCTGTCGCCCGCGGACACGCTGCTCAGCACGATGACCATGGCAACCTGCGGGCTGCTGTTTCTCGTGATCGCGCAGACGGTCCGCAGCGCTCGCGGGCCGCTCGTCCTGCTGTTCGTGATTGCAGCGGCGCAGGCGGTGTGGGCCCTGATCAGCCTGCGCCTGCTCGGCGACACGCTGATGGGCGCCGAGAAAGTGCAGTACCAGGGCTTCGCCACGGGGACGTTCGTGAACCGGAACTCGCTGGCCGATTTTGTCGGCTGCGCCATCCCCATCGGTGTGTGTCTCCTGGCGCTGCAACTGAAGGAGATGGTGAGCGAGGGGCTCGACGGACGGCGCGTCTTCTACTCGATCCTGCTGGTCCTGGGCATGGCGTTCCTCCTGGCCGCACTGGTGGCGAGCGGCTCGCGAATGGCCTTGTTTGCGACCGCCATGGCGACGGGTATCTGCCTTCTGCTGATCGCACTGCGCTACCGCAGGGAGTTGCCCGCGGGCTGGCTGCTGCTCGGTACGGGCTGCCTCGCGGCAGTCTTCCTCGTATTCTTTGGCACGGGCCTGACGGATCGGACCTTTGATCTCGTCCATGATGCCGCCGTGCGCGGCGAGCTCTATCGCCAGGTGTGGCCGGCGATCCTCGGCTCGCCGTGGACGGGCTACGGCGGTGGCAGCTTCGCGGTCGTGTTTCCGTCCTTCCAGGCCCCCCCGTTGCCGGGCGAACTGATCTGGAGCAAGGCCCACAGCACCTACCTGGCGCTGCTGTTCGAGTACGGCATCATCGGCGGCATGCTGCCTGTCATTGCGGTCGGGATCGTGCTCGTGCAACTGCTCTGGAGCGTCGTGCGCTCTGGTGGCGGCTACGCGCAGATCGCGGCCGTCGGCGTCGCGACGATGTTCGCGATCCACTCCCTGGTGGACTTTGGTCTGGAGATGCAGGGCAATGCCCTGATGCTGGCGGCCGTCCTAGGAGTTGCGGCAGGGTCCCTGGCCGCGGGGCGGGCGCAGACTTCGGCTGCTCCAGCCTTCACCGGCGCCGCAGCGACGCAGGACGCGTCCCGAAGCGCGCCTCGAAAGACACCGATGGACGAACTTGCAGAATGAGGCCCCGGGCATGACGGCAACCTTGCGGATTTACTAATTCACCAGCTAGTTGCGGGCTTTGCTTCCATTGGCAGCGGTCGGCGTGTACGCGTAACGCAACAGTCTACTTACCGGACGATACCTACTTGGGCGATGAAATCGATCTGCGCGGGATACTCGGCACACTTCGGCGCCGTTTCCTGCTCATCCTTGGCTGTGTGGTTCTGTGCACGCTCGTCGCGGGCCTCGCGCTGTTTGCACTGAAGCCGGTCTACTCGGCCACGACACTCGTTCTGGTAGACCCCAGCCGCAAGGACCTTCTCGACCCCAGTGCACAGGTGTCCGCCTCGATGTCGGACTCGGCGCGCGTCGACAGCGAGGTCGAACTGGTGAAGTCCGAGACGACGCTTCTGAGCGTCGTCCAGCAGCTCAATCTCGTCCAGGATCCCGAGTTCGGCGTCAGGCTCGGCCTGCGGGACCGCATCTGGGCCTTCCTCGGCCTCGGCAAGGCAGAACTGCCCACCGGCAAAGAGGCTCTGAACCGGGTCGTTGACTCCTTGCGCGCCGCCGTCGCCGCGGACCGTCGCGGCATGACGTTTCTGGTCGCGGTTTCGGCCCGCTCGGGCCGCCCCGACTTTGCTGCCACTCTCGCCAACACGGTTGCGGACACCTACATCACGCAACAGGTGCAGTCGAAGATCTCCTCGATCGAGAGCTCCCGCGACATCATCCAGGCCCGTATCGCCGAAGCGGGCAGGGCAGTCGCGCAATCGGAGGAATCCTTCGATCAGTTCATCGACGAGAACCTGCAGCAGATCAGCAAGGAAACGGGCCGAGCCGACCTCGTTGCGCTGCGCGACGAAATCGAAGCCGCCATTGCGGCGCGCGACCAGCAGTCGGGCTCCGCCCAGCGCGTCGAAGCCGCACTCTCGGAGCGGGACTGGGCCTCGGTCGTCGATGAACTGCGGACCGAGGCGGTCCGCCAGCTGGAACAGCAGCGCGCCAGGCTGCAGGCCCAGGTCACGACGGCCGCAGACGACACGGCCGTGCAACTGCGCGCCCAACTGGCAAAGCTCGAGACGGACCTTTCGAAAGCGGCGACACAGTTCCTGAGCGCGACGCAACGGGAAACTGCCGAGGCGCAGGAGCGGGTGGCCGCATTGCGCACGCAGCTGCGCACCGAGCTGCTCAACGCGAGCCTCCCGGCGGCCACGCTCACATCACTCTATCAGCTGCAGCAGACTGGCGAGATCAGCCGGCGCCAGTACCAGACGCTGCTTTCGCGCCAGGCCGAGCTGGAGACGCAGGCCTTCCTGCAGGTTGCCGACAGCCGGGTTGCCTCTCCCGCCGTTCCCGCATCCAGTGCGTCCTTTCCCAATGCCAGGCTGTTCATCCTCGCCGGCGTCCTGGCCGGGCTTGGGATCGGTGTCGGCCTCGCCTTGCTGACCGAGAACTTCATCGGCGGCTTTGCCGACACCGAGCAGCTCGAGGGTGTGCTGAAGGTGCCCGCACTCGCCGCCATTCCCTGGCAGAAGCCACGCTCGTCGAAGGAGTTCACTGCGGCGGACAACATGGTCGACCGACCCCTGTCAGCCTATGCCGAAGGGGTGCGCCGCATGCGTGTGGGCATCGACCAGCTTCTCAAGGACAAGCCCAAGTCGGCGGGTGGCCGGGTCATCGTCATCACCTCCGCGGGGCCGGGGGAAGGCAAGTCCAGCCTCGCGCTGTCGCTCGCCCGCTCCTATGCGCTCAATGGGCGGTCAACCCTGCTGATCGATTGTGATCTGCGCCGGCCGTCCCTGCACCGGTACCTGCACCTTCAGCCCTCGACGGGCCTTCTGGACTATCTCAGCGCCGATCCGGGCGCCGTGGATTTCCAGAGCATCCTGTCCGTCGACGAGGCGACCGGAGCCCGGGTCGTCGTCGGCCAGCGACCGTCGGATCGGCCCACGGACAAGTTCGTGGCCGGCGCGACCTTCCATCGGCTGATCGAGGCCGCGCGGCGCAACTTCGAGTACATCATCCTCGACACCCCGCCGGCGGGGCCCGTGGTCGATGCGTTCGAGCTCAGCGCCCTTTCGGATCTCGTCATCTACGTCGTGAAGTGGGCCAGCACCCCGCAATCGGTCGTCAAGGCCACCGTGAAGCAGTTGCGCACCTCGCTCCCCGGCATTCCGATGCGGCTGGTCCTCAATCAGAGCCGGGAAAGCCGCGCCGCCTATCGCACCAAGTATGGCGAGCAGTACGTGACCTAGGCCCATCGTCGGGCCGGACGATCCGACGAGATTTCTCGGCTTCCCGCTGAAATCTGTCCTTGGGGCGATCAGGGCCCATAAGCCAGCCGTGCTGACTTAACCAAGTAGGCACACGGCAGTTTGCGATGGCGTGTTTCCATTCTATTAACTGAAAACGGTTCCTCGGAAGGAGAGCAGGCTTGGCTGTGTCCACAAAGCGCGTCTTGGTAACGGGCGGCGCAGGCTTCATCGGGTCACATCTGTGCGCGCGGTTGCTGGAAGCGGGCCACGAAGTCCTTTGCGTCGACAACTTCTTCACCGGATCGCGCCAGAACGTTGTGGACCTGATCGCAAATCCGAACTTCGAGTTGATGCGTCACGACATCACGTTTCCGCTCTACGTCGAGGTCGATGAAATCTACAACCTCGCCTGTCCGGCGTCTCCGATTCACTATCAGTTCGATCCGGTGCAGACGACAAAGACCAGCGTACTTGGTGCGGTGAACATGCTGGGCCTCGCCAAGCGGCTGAAGGTCCCGATCTTCCAGGCGTCGACCTCCGAAGTCTATGGCGACCCCGACGTGCATCCGCAGCGGGAAGACTACTGGGGCAACGTGAATCCGATTGGCCCGCGATCCTGCTACGACGAAGGCAAGCGGTGCGCGGAAACGCTCTTTTTCGACTACCACCGCCAGCATCGTGTGCGGATCAAGGTGGCCCGGATATTCAACACCTACGGCCCCAACATGCATCCCAACGACGGTCGCGTGGTCTCCAACTTCATCGTCCAGGCGCTGCGCGGGGAGGACATCACCGTCTATGGGGACGGCATGCAGACGAGGTCGTTCTGCTACGTCGACGACCTTGTCGAGGGCTTCCTGCGGCTGATGGCATCGGCGGACGACGTGACCGGGCCGATCAACCTGGGCAACCCGGGCGAGTTCACGATGCTCCAGCTGGCCGAGGAGATCATCGCCCTCACCGGCTCCGCCTCCCGGATCGTCCACCGTGCCCTGCCGGCCGACGACCCGCGTAAGCGCAAGCCCGACATCAGCCTCGCCGAGTCCGTGCTCGAATGGGAACCGAGGATCCGCCTGCGGGAGGGACTTGTCCGCACGATCGACTACTTTCGCGCGCGAATGGGCCATCTGACGCCCGAGAACGCGTGACCTGCACGAACTGCTCTCAGAGTGGCCCGCCGCACGGTGCGGCACCCAGGACGGAAATCCCGACATGACGCGCTTTCCCAGCCAGAAGCTGACCACCATCGCCGAGTACTTCGATGGCTATGCCGGCGAAATGACCCGCGCCCTTGCCACGGTGTCGCGGACCGCGCTGGATTCAGCCCAGCGGCTGGTCCTCGAATGCCTGGAGAGAGACGGCACCATCATCGTCTGCGGCAACGGGGGCTCCGCCGCCATCGCCAACCACCTCGTCTGCGACTTCGGCAAGGGCATGCGCGGCGACACGAAGCTGCGCCCCCGCGTGCGGTCTCTTTCATCTGGCCCTGAGATCCTCACGGCCATCGGCAACGACATGAGCTATGCGGACACGTTCTCGCACCAGCTCGACGGCATGGGCCGCGCCGGAGACCTGCTGATCACGGTGAGCTCATCGGGCGACTCCGAGAATATCGTTCGGGCGGTGCAGTGGGCGAAAGCCAACAAGGTCGCCTGCATCGCCATGACGGGTTTCGGAGGCGGTCGGTCGGCTGGCCTCGCCGACGTCAGTCTGCATGTCGCGTCCGAAAACTACGGCGTGGTCGAGGACCTGCACCAGTCGCTCATGCATGTCCTCGCCCAGTTCATCCGGCAGTCTCTCATGCCCGGCGATCTGGTCGCGCAGCGCAAGTTCTGAGGATGGTACGGCAGGCAGTCATCCTCGCTGGCGGGAAGGGCACGCGACTGGGCGCCCTCGCCGAGACCCGACCCAAGGCGCTGGTTGATATCGCCGGCACGCCACTGATCGTGCATCAGTTCGAGGTCCTGAGGCGGTACGGCATCCGCCGCGTCCTCATCCTGACCGGTCATCTCGGCAGCGTCCTGGAAAACGAGCTCGGCGACGGGACCCGCTTCGGCCTCGAGGTGACCTACCGGCGCGAACCTGAGCCACTGGGCACTGCAGGATCGCTGAAGGAGGCCGAGCAACTGCTCGATGACGAGTTCCTCGTCATATACGGCGACATCATCTTCGACATCGATCTTGCGCGCCTCGCGGACTTTCATTCCTCGCGCGGGGCGGTGGCAACCCTCGTGGTACATCCCAACGACCATCCCTACGACAGCGACATCGTCGAGGTGGACGACACGGGGCGCATCACGTCGTTTCATACCAAGGCCCGCGAGCCGGGGCGCATCGTGCCCAACCTGGTGAACGCCGGGCTCTACCTGCTGACCCGTCCCTCGCTGGACGCCGTCGAGCGAGGCGCGTTCGCCGATTTCGGTCTGGACATCTTCCCGGCCATGTTGGCCCGGGGGCAGGTACTGGCCGCCTACAATACCCCCGAATACGCCAAGGATGCCGGAACCCTGGGCCGCCGGGAGGCCGTCGCGGCCGATGTGGCGAGCGGAAAGGTGGCGCGGCGCAACATGGGCAAGCCGCAGAGGGCCGTGTTCCTCGACCGGGACGGCGTGATGATCGAGGAGCGCGGCGACGCGGTGCGGAGCGGGGACGTTCGGCTTCTGCCCGGTGCGGCCGAAGCAATCGCACTATTGAACCGCAGCGACTACCTTGTCCTTGTCGCGACCAATCAACCCGGCATCGCCAAAGGCTTCCTCACCGCGGCCGATGTGGCCGACACCCACAAGACCATCGACATGGCGCTGGGTGAGGCCCGTGCCTATGTGCACGGCTACTATGTCTGCCCGCATCATCCGGAGCGGGGATTTCCCGGAGAGGTTGCCGCGCTCAAGATAGACTGCGACTGCCGCAAGCCCAAGCCGGGCCTCCTGCTGCGAGCCGCCAACCAGTACAACATCGACCTGCGCCTCTCCTACATGGTCGGCGATCGTAGCGTGGACATCGCGGCGGGCCGGAGGGCTGGCGCGCGCACGATAGGGGTGAGGACCGGCTACGCCTGCGCCGACGGCATCCTGCCCGAGCAACCGGACATGTTCTGTGACGGCCTGCTCGACGCGGTTCGTTCTATCCCGGGCGTGGTTTAGCCGTTCACGCGCGTCACCGGGGTCGGCTGGGCAGCGCGCAGGGCCCCGACGAACGCCTCGATGGCCCTCGGGTCGAGTGGCCCCATCCGGCATGCCTTCTCGATCCCGCTCTGCCTGCAGAACGCCAGGAACGCCCGGATCGTGCGACTGTCGGCCCGTCCATTCGCCCGGCCCGTCAGCAGACCGAGTTCGATCAGCTTCTCCTGCATCACCTGCACATAGGCGTTGTCATCGGCGAAGCGGAGGGAAGTGCCCGCACCGCTCTCTCCGGACAGCATCGCCTTGCGGAAGTACTCGAG
>JAEYZJ010000011.1 GCA_023430705.1 Pseudomonadota bacterium
ATGCCCCGATCGCCGTCGTGCTCGGCGAAGGCGAGGAGCCGGGTGACGAGAGCCAGCAGGCCGCACAGCGGGCGCCCGAACCGGTGAGCGCCGAAGCCGTGGCCGAGGCGAGCGCCGCCCCGACCCCGACTGCACCCGCCGGCGTAGCCCCCGTCGCCGTTCTGGAAGTCGCGTCCGACCCCGACCTGCCGGAAGGCGTGGAGATGGTCGAAATGACGGTGCGCCAGGCGCTCAACGAGGCCATGGCCGAGGAGATGCGCCGCGACCCGGATGTGTTCCTGATGGGCGAGGAAGTCGCCGAGTACCAGGGCGCATACAAGATCAGCCAGGGCCTGCTGCAGGAGTTCGGCGCCAGGCGCGTCGTCGATACCCCGATCACCGAGCACGGCTTTGCCGGCCTCGCGGTCGGCGCGGCCTTCGCCGGCCTGCGTCCGATCGTGGAGTTCATGACCTGGAACTTCGCCATGCAGGCGATCGACCAGATCATCAACTCGGCGGCCAAGCAGCTCTACATGTCGGGCGGCCAGGTGACGGCGCCGATCGTGTTCCGCGGCCCCAACGGCGCCGCCGCACGCGTCGCGGCCCAGCACAGCCAGGACTATTCGGCCTGGTACAGCCATGTCCCCGGCCTCTATGTTGTCGCGCCGTTCTCGGCCGCCGACGCCAAGGGCCTGCTGAAGGCGGCGATCCGCTCCAATACGCCGGTCGTCTTCCTCGAGAACGAGATTCTCTACGGCTCCACCGGGCTGGTGCCCAAGGTCGACGACTACGTGCTGCCGATCGGCAAGGCCCGCATCGCCCGGGAGGGCAAGGACGTGACCATCGTCTCGTTCTCGATGGGCATGCGCTACGCCACCCAGGCCACGGAAAAGCTGGTCGCGGCCGGCGTCGACGTCGAACTGATCGACCTGCGCACGCTGCGGCCGATGGACACCAGAACCGTCATCGAGTCGGTCAAGAAGACCGGCCGGCTCGTGACCGTCGAGGAAGGCTGGCCCCAGGGCGGCATCGGCGCGGAGCTCGCCGCCGTGGTCACCGCCGAGGCGTTCGACTACCTCGACGCCCCCCCGACCCGCGTCACCGGCAAGGACGTGCCCATGCCCTATGCGGCAAATCTCGAGAAACTGGCGCTCCCGAGCGTCGACGAGGTCATCGCGGCGGTCAACGCGGTCACGTACCGGGGCTGAGGCGATGGGGACGCTGGACGAAGACCAGAAATTCCTCGACGCGGCCTACGAGGAGGCCCAGAAGGGTCTTGCCGAAGGCGGCATCCCGATCGGGTCGGTGCTGGTCCGGAACGGCGAAATCATCGGACGCGGCCACAACCGCCGCGTCCAGAAGGGCGATCCGATCCTGCATGGCGAGATGGACGCAATCCAGAACGCCGGCAGGCAGCGGACCTACAGAGACGTCACCTGCTACACCACTCTCAGCCCCTGCATGATGTGCACCGGCACCATCATCCAGTTCGGCATCAAGCGGGTGGTCGTGGCTGAGAGCAAGAATTTCAAAGGCTTCCAGGATGTCCTGGCGCTCGCGGGGGTCGACGTGGTCGATTATCACGAGCAGCGCTGCGAACACATGATGGCGGATTTCGTCGCCACGCACCCGGAACTCTGGAACGAAGATATCGGCGAGTAAGGCACCATGAGCATCAACATCACCATGCCCGCGCTCTCTCCCACCATGGAGGAGGGCAAGCTCGCCAAATGGCACGTCAAGGAGGGCGACAAGGTCTCCTCGGGCGATGTCATTGCCGAGATCGAGACCGACAAGGCGACCATGGAAGTCGAGTCGATCGACGAGGGCACCGTGGGCAAGATCGTGGTGCCGGAAGGCACCGAGGGCGTGAAGGTCAACGCCGTCATCGCGGTGATCCTGCAGGAAGGCGAGAACGCGGCGGACATCAAGGCTGACGCTCCGGCTCCGGCAGCGAAGGCGACCGAGGCTCCCAGGGCCGACGAGCCGAAAGCAGCGGCTCCGGCGGCGCAGACGCCGACGGCAGCCACCGCTCCGGCCGCGGCACCGGTTCCCGAGCGCGCGGCGCTGCAGGACGCCGTGGCGACGGTCGGCGAGATTGCCAAGGGCGCCGCGAACGGCAACCGCGTATTCGCCTCGCCGCTGGCGAAGCGCCTCGCAAAGGAAGCCGGCATCGAACTCGGCGCCATTACCGGCACCGGTCCGAAGGGCCGCGTGGTCAAGGCCGACGTCGAGTCCGCGAAGTCCGGCAAGGCGCCGCTGAAGGCGGCCCCGGCTGCGGCGACGGCCGCTACGGGCGGCACTGCAATCGCCGGCGGCATGACCAGGCAGCAGGTGCTGGCCCTCTACTCCGAGGACAGCTACGAGCTCGTGCCGAACGACGGCATGCGCAAGGTGGTGGCGGCGCGCCTCACCGAGAGCAAGCAGACCGTCCCGCATTTCTACCTCAGCCTCGACTGCAAGATCGATGCGCTGCTCGAAGCGCGCGAACAGATCAACTTCGCCGCGCCCAAGTCCAAGGACGGCAAGCCCGAGTACAAGCTCTCGGTCAATGACTTCGTGATGAAGGCCTGGGCCGCGGCGCTGATGAAGGTGCCGGCGGCGAACGCCACCTGGGCCGGCGACGCGATCCTCTACCACAAGCACGCCGACGTGGCCGTCGCGGTGGCGGTGCCGGGTGGCCTGTTCACTCCGGTCGTGAAATCGTGCGATACCAAGTCGCTGCGCCAGATCTCTGAAGAAGTGAAGGACCTGGCTGGCCGGGCGCGTTCCAAGAAGCTCGCGCCGCACGAGTACCAGGGCGGCTCGTCGTCCGTATCGAACCTGGGCATGTACGGCATCAAGAACTTCCAGGCGGTGATCAACCCGCCGCACGGCACCATCCTGGCCGTCGGCGCCGGCGAGGAGCGGGTGTACGTCGACAAGGGCCAGATCAAGACGGCCAACTTCATGACCGTCACGCTCAGCTGCGACCACCGTGCGGTGGACGGGGCGCTCGGCGCCGAACTGCTGGCGGCCTTCAAGGGCCTGATCGAAAACCCGGTGATGATGCTGGCGTAAGGCGCCGGAGGCACGCGTGAAGACCATTCTCGCCTACGGCGACAGTCTGACCTATGGGGCCAACCCGATCCCGGGCGGCCCGCGGCACGCCTATGAGGACCGCTGGCCGACAGCGCTCGAGCAGGGGCTGGGTGGCAAGGCGAGGGTGATCGCCGAAGGCCTCGGCGGGCGCACCACCGTGCATGACGACTGGTCCGCCAATGCCGACCGGAACGGCGCCCGTCTGCTTCCGACGCTGCTCGAGAGCCATTCGCCGCTCGACCTTGTCATCATCATGCTCGGCACCAATGACATCAAGCCGTTCCACGGGCGGACGGCCGGCGAGGCCGGGCGTGGCATGGCGCGGCTCGTGCAGATCATCCGCGGGCATTATGCCGGCAAGATGCAGGACGCCCCGCAGGTTATCCTCGTGTCGCCGCCCCCCATTATCGTGGGTGACTGGGCCGACATGATGGATCACTTCGGCCCCCACGATGCGATCGCGACGTCGGCGGACTTTGCGAGCGAGTACAGGAAGCGCGCTGAAGAGCAGAAAGTGCATTTCTTCGACGCGGGGACGGTGGCGACGACATCCAGGGCCGACGGCATCCACCTCGACCCGGCAAACACCCGCGCCATCGGCACGGGACTCGTCCCTCTGGTGAAAGAGGTGCTGGCCCTGTGACCGTACCTATCACCATCCGTCCGGCCATCACGGCCGACGCGAGCGAGGTGGCGCTGCTGGTCAACATCGCGACGCATGGCGGTGTCGGCATCGGCTGGCGGCACGACGCGCGGGCGGAAGGGACGTACGATCCGGCGGAAGTCGGACGGCTCGACATGCTGGACGAAACCAGCGACCTCAACTGGCGCAACGCCTTCATGGCGGAAAGCGATGGTGAAGTGGTGGGCATGCTTCTCGGCTATCCGGAGCCCGACGTCATGCCGGCGCTGCCGGCGGTGGAGGGGTTTCTCCGGCCCATCACCGAGCTCGAGTGGCTCACTGCCGGTAACTGGTTCGTTTCGATGCTGGCGGTGCATGCCCCTTGGCGTGGCTCGGCGGCAAGCTGATGGCGACCGCCGAAGAGAAGCGGGCGCAGACGGGACGGCGGGGCATCGCCCTGATCGTCGAGGACGAGAATACCGGCGCCCGCGGTCTTTACGAGCGTGGCGGCTTCGCGGTTGCGGCATCGCGGCCGATGCAGCGCTATCCGGACGGAACACAGCCGGGCAAGAACTGGCTCTTGATGGTGAAGGACAACTGAGATGGCTGACCAATACGACCTGATCGTCATCGGTGCCGGCCCGGGCGGCTATATCGCGGCGATCCGCGCGGCGCAACTGGGCATGAAGACCGCGATCGTCGAGCGCGAGCACATGGCCGGCATCTGCTCGAACTGGGGGTGCATCCCGACCAAGGCGCTGCTGCGTTCGGCAGAGATCTACGGCCACATGGGCCACGCCAAGGACTACGGACTGTCCGCCGGTGATTTCGGCTTCGACATTGCCGCCGTTGTCGATCGTTCGCGCAAGATCGCCGGGCAGATGAACAACGGCGTCCAGTTCCTCATGAAGAAGAACAAGGTCGACATCATCTGGGGCGAGGCGCAACTGACGGCCCCGGGCGAGATCGTGGTCAGGAAGATGACCAAGAAGGCCGTGGAGCCGCAGTGGCCCGCGCCCAAGACCGTGCTGCCGGAAGGCACCTACAAGGCCAGGAACATCATCATCGCTACCGGTGCCCGGCCGCGGGTGCTGCCGGGGATCGAGCCGGACGGCGAAAAGATCTGGACCTACATCGAGGCCATGAAGCCGGCGAAGTTCCCCAAGAGCCTCGTGATCATGGGGTCGGGCGCCATCGGCATGGAATTCGCGAGCTTCTATCGCTCGCTGGGCGCCGAGGTGACGGTGGTGGAACTGCTGCCGCAGATCCTGCCGGTCGAGGATGCGGAGATCGCCGCGCATGTGAAGAAGCGGTTCGAGAAGCGCGGCATCAAGATCATCACCGACGCCAAGGTTGCCAAGGTCGACAAGACCGCGGACGGCATTACCGCCCATATCGAGCCCAAGACCGGCGACAAGCTGACGATCTCGGCCGATGCCCTGATCTCGGCGGTGGGCGTCCAGTGCAACACCGAGAACCTCGGGCTCGAGAAGGTGGGCGTGAAGATCGAGCGCGGCGCGATCGCCATCGACGCCTATGGCCGCACGAACGTGCCGGGGGTCTGGGCCATCGGCGACGTTGCCGGGCCGCCGATGCTGGCGCACAAGGCCGAGCACGAGGCGGTGATCACCGTCGAGACGATTGCCGGCCTCAAGGGGGTGCACGGGCTCGACAAGCAGAAGGTCCCGGGCTGCACCTATTGCGAGCCGCAGGTGGCATCCGTGGGTCTCACCGAGGCGAGGGCCAAGGAGCAGGGCAGGGAGATCAAGGTCGGCCGGTTCCCGTTCGTGGGCAACGGCAAGGCCATTGCGCTCGGCGAACCCGAGGGCCTCGTCAAGACCATCTTCGATGCCAAGACCGGCGAGCTGCTTGGCGCCCACATGGTTGGCGCGGAGGTCACCGAGCTGATCCAGGGCTTCGTCGTGGCCATGGGGCTCGAGACGACCGAGGAAGAGCTCATCCACACCATCTTCCCGCATCCGACGCTGAGCGAGACGATGAAGGAAAGCGTGCTCGACGCCTATGGCCGGGCCCTGAACATCTGAGAGGTCAAGAATGGTCCCGCCCGCCGACATTCCCGGCCTGCCCAACGACATCACGCCGCTGATCGTGTTCCTCGCGATCGGCCTCCTGGCCGGCTGGCTGGCGAGCCTCGTGCTCGGCGGCGGGGGATTGCTGCGCAACCTGCTGGTGGGAGTGATCGGCTCGTTCGTCGGCGGCTACGTGCTCAATCTTGCGGGCATCAGGCTGCCGATCGACAATGCGTGGGTCAGCAGCATCGTGACCGCGACGATCGGCGCGCTGCTGGTGATCGTCGTGGCAAGGGTGGTCGCCAAGTAGGAGTGCGCCGGGGTTGAACCAGCGATGTCGCAGCGCGATATCCGGACTGGCTCAAACGGGGTAGAGACAATGGGTCTGCCGCAGAAGCAATTGGGGGGAGAAGTTCAAATGGGTCGTATGGACACACGCGCTCTGGTGATCTTCCTGTTGATCGGCCTCGTGGCCGGGTTCCTCGCGTTCCTGGTCGTGCCGGGCTCGGGGAACGTGATCGCCTATCTCGTGAGCGGTATCATCGGTTCGTTCGTGGGCGGGTATCTGTTCACTGCCCTCAATATCAACCTCGGCATCAAGAGCCCCATCCTCAGCCAGATCATCACGTCGACTGTCGGGGCCATCATTGTTGTCGTCATCGCCAGGCTCATCGCCGGCTAGGAACGCCTCTTGGTCACCCTGATCGACAAGCTAGACACCCGCCCGCGGCACCCGGAGAAGGCCAACCGGCCCGAGAACGAGATGCTGCGCAAACCGGACTGGATCCGGGTCAAGGCGCCGGGCTCCCCGGTCTACCGGGAAACCCAGCAGATCGTGCGCGAGAACAACCTCGTCACCGTCTGCGAGGAGGCTGGCTGTCCCAACATCGGCGAGTGCTGGTCCAAGAAGCACGCGACGATGATGATCATGGGCGAGATCTGCACCCGTGCCTGCGCCTTCTGCAACGTGCGCACCGGCCTGCCGACGGCTCTCGACCCGATGGAGCCCGAGAACGTCGCCAATGCCGTGGCGACGCTGGGGCTCGCGCATGTGGTCATCACCTCGGTGGACCGTGACGACCTGCCCGACGGCGGTGCAGAGCACTTTGCCCAGGTCATCCGCGCGATCCGCGCCAAGACGCCCAAGACCACGATCGAGATTCTGACGCCGGACTTCCTGCGCAAGGACGGCGCGCTCGAGGTGGTCGTCGCGGCCAAGCCGGACGTCTTCAATCACAACCTCGAGACGGTGCCGTCGAAGTACCTCAAGGTCCGCCCCGGCGCGCGCTACTTCCACTCCATCCGGCTGCTGCAGCGGGTCAAGGAGCTTGACCCGACGATGTTCACCAAGTCCGGCATCATGGTCGGGCTGGGCGAGGATCGCAACGAAGTGCTGCAGCTCATGGACGACCTGCGCTCGGCCGATGTCGACTTCCTGACGATCGGGCAGTACCTGGCGCCGACCAAGAAGCACCATCCGGTGGTCCGGTTCGTCACGCCGGACGAGTTCAAGTCCTATACGACCGTGGCACAGGCCAAGGGCTTCCTGCTCGTCTCAGCGAGCCCGCTGACCCGCTCGTCGCATCATGCCGGCGAGGACTTCGAGCAGCTTCGCGCAAACCGGATGGCCAAACTCGCCCATGCCTGACCTGTTTATCGAGAGACACACCCCGCACCTGCCGGAGCGGATGTTCGACCTCATCTCGGACCTTGAGAGCTATCCGCGCTTCATCCCGAACTGCAAGTCGATGGACGTACGGGACGACGTCGGTGGCGCGGTTCTGGCGCGGATGACCATCAGCTTCGGGCCGATCACGCAGGCGTATACCAGCCGTGTGCTGGCCGATCCGCAGGCGTTGACCATTACTGCAAAGGCAACCGACGGCCCGTTCGCCTATCTCGACAGCAAGTGGACCATCACGCCGGAAGGCGAGGGGTCGCGCATCCGCTTCGATATCGACTTCAAGATTTCCAATCCGCTGATCGCGGCTGTGGCCGAGCCGGCCTTTGCCGCCAAGCAGAACGAGATCATCGACGCCTTCGAGGACGAGGCCGACCGGCGCTTCGGCTAGCCGATGGCCTGCAGCAGGAGCCTTAGCGCCGCGATGACAGTGGCGTGACGGACCTCGTCGCGGTTGCCCGGAAAGACCTTGCGCAGGTGCGTGGTGCCGTCTTCTGTGGCGACGGCCATGTGCACCAGCCCCACGGGCTTGTCGTCGCTGCCGCCGCCTGGGCCGGCAATGCCGGTGACGGCGAGGGCGACGTGGGTCCCGGCGGCCGTCAGCGCTCCGTCGGCCATGGCGATCGCCACTTGCTCCGAGACGGCCCCGTGCTCGCGCAGCATGCCGAAGGGCACGCCGATCATCGCAATCTTGGCCTCGTTGGCGTAGGTGACGAAGCCGCCGTAGACAACATCGGACGAGCCGGAGACGGAGGTGAGCGCGCCCGTGATCAGCCCGCCGGTGCAACTCTCCGCCGTGGCGATGGTCAGTCCGGCGTTCTTGAGGGCAGCGACGGTCTCGGCGGCGAGGCTCGCGATGTCTTCGGGCAGCTTCATGTCAGTCCTCTCTAGGCAGTTCGATGCTGGCGCTCGCCATGGCCACGATTCCCTCGCGGCGGCCGATGAAGCCCAGTTCCTCGTTGGTGGTCGCCTTCACCGCCACGCGGCGAGGCGCGATCCCGCAGACCCCGGCGATGGCCAGCTTCATGGCCTCGACATGCGGTCCGATGCGCGGTGCCTCGCACACGATGGTGATGTCGAGGTTCACGATGCGACCGCCGCGTTCGGTGACCAGCCCGGCGGCGTGCCGGAGGAAGATCGAGGACGCGGCGCCCTTCCATTGCGGATCGGAAGGGGGGAAATGCTGGCCGATGTCGCCCTCGCCGAGGGCGCCGTAGATCGCGTCCGTGAGGGCGTGCAGGGCGACATCCGCGTCGGAATGACCTTTCAGGCGGTGCGTGTGGGGGATTTCCACGCCGCAGAGCCATACCGAGTTGCCCTCGGTGAACGGGTGAACGTCGTAGCCGGTGCCGACCCGGGTTTCCATATTCGTCTCCCTGCCAAGCAGGCGTTCGGCCCGGGCGAAGTCTTCGGGATGGGTGATCTTGATATTGCGCGTGCTGCCGGGCGTCAGGGCGACGGTCAGGCCCGCCCACTCGGCGATCGCCGCATCGTCGGTGAACTCGCGGGGCATCCGGCCGGCGCGCAGATGCGCGCTGAGAATCTGCGGGAAGCGGAAGCCCTGCGGCGTCTGTGCGGCAAACAGCGTGTTGCGATCCTCCGTGGCGGCGACCGTGCGCCCGTCGCTGGAGCGCTTTATGGTGTCGGTGACCGGCACGACGGGGAGTGCGGCCTCGCTGCTGCCGAGGGCTTCGATGACCGCCGTGATGACGTCCGGCGTGACCAGGGGCCGCGCGGCATCCTGGATCAGCACGAGGTCCGGGCGGCGCGGGCTGAGCGCGGTGAGGCCTGCCAGGACCGAAGCCTGTCGATTGGCGCCGCCGGTGACTGGCGGGAGCAGGCGTTCGTCAGCCAGGCCCAGCGCGGCGTACCGTTCTGCATGGCCGCCATGTATGACCGGCACTACCCAGCTGACCTCCGGGTGGGCCAGAAAGGCCTCGATGGTTCGCTGCAGCACCGGCCGCCCCGCCAGGTCGCGGTATTGCTTCGGACTGGGGTCTCCGCTAGCTGTGGCGCGCTCGCCACGACCGGCGGCAACCACGATGACGGCGATGCTTCGGTGACCTGTCATTATCGCTTCAAGATGACCCCATGCTGGCGCCGCAAGCTCTATCGGGGGCGTTCAGGCGCAGCAAGAGGCGACGCAGGTGAACGGCCTTCATCCGCAATACGTGGTTGCACACGACGGCTTTTTGATTATTCTGCGGGCATTTCCTGGACATGAACAAATCTGGGGCAGCGGTTGTCTGATATTGCCTGCGCGTTGAGCATTGCCGGCCACGTTCTGCCCAATCGAGCCTTTCTCGCTCCGATGGCCGGAATCACCGATGCGCCCATGCGTCGCCTGGCGGAGCAGTTCGGTGCAGGGCTTGTCGTTTCCGAGATGATTGCCAGCAACGCCCTGGCTACCGGCCAGGACGAGATGGTGCGCAAGCTTCACAAGTCCGGCTCCTTGCCGCATGTCGTGCAACTCGCCGGCTGTGAGGCGGAGTGGATGCGCAAGGGGGCCGAGATCGCGCATGCAGCCGGGGCGGATATCATCGACATCAACATGGGTTGCCCGGCCAAGCGCGTCACCAACGGCTATGCGGGTTCGGCGCTGATGCGCGTGCCCGAGGAGGCGCTGAAGCTCATCGACGCGGTGGTGGCCGCGACGCCACTGCCGGTGACCGTGAAGATGCGGCTCGGCTGGGACGAGGACAGCCTGAATGCGGCTGATCTCGCGCGCCGGGCAGTGGATGCGGGGGCACGGATGATCACTGTCCATGGCCGTACCCGCCAGCAGTTCTACAAGGGCGAGGCGCGCTGGCACCTGGTGCGTCCGGTGGTCGAGGCGGTGGCCGTGCCGGTGGTCGTGAACGGGGACATTGTCGATGCGGACGCGGCGCGCGAGGCCCTCAGGCAATCGGGGGCAGCGGCAGTGATGATCGGCCGGGGAGCGCAGGGCCAGCCATGGAAAGTGGGCCAGATCGGCGCGGCGCTCGACGGCGGCACGGGTCTGGCCACGCCGAAGGGCAAGCAACTTAGCGACATCGTCGCCGGGCACTATGACGCGATCCTGTCGGCCTACGGCACCCACGTGGGTCTGCGGGCGGCCCGGAAACACCTCGACTGGTATCTCGAGGCGGCCGGGATCGTGCTCGAGAAGCCGGTCCGGACCCGGCTGCTGAATGCCGAGGACCCCAAGGACGTGCATGCGATGATCCCCGAGGTCTATGGCGGAGACTGGAGGCTGGCGGCATGAGCAAGGTTCCCCCGCCGGCCCTCAGCACGGCCGTGCTGCAGGCCTTGCCGCAGCCCATTATCGTATGCGCGGAAGATCGCAGCATCGTCTTCGTCAACTACGCGGCGGAAGCCTTCTTCGGTGCCTCGCTGAGCGTGCTGACCCGGCAGCGGCTGGACGACCTCATCGCCTTCGGTTCACCCATCCTCGGCCTCGTCGACGCAGTGGCGGAGCGACGCGGGCCGATGACCGAGTATCGCGTCCGGGTGGGCTCGTCGCGGTTCACGGAAGGCAGCGACGATCGCATCGTCGACGTGTTCGCCTCGCCGTTGTCGGACTCCGACGGGCGTATCGCGCTCCTGTTCCAGGAGCGGACCATGGCGGACAAGATCGACCGGCAACTGGTGAGCCGCGGCGCGGCCCGATCGGTCACGGGACTTGCGTCCATGCTGGCGCATGAGATCAAGAACCCGCTGTCCGGCATTCGTGGCGCGGCGCAGCTGCTCGAGCAGAGCGTGACGCCCGACGAACTGCCGCTGGCGCGGCTGGTCCGGGACGAGGTGGACCGGATCGTCGACCTCATCGACCGCGTCGAGGTGTTCGGCGACGACCGGCCGGTGGAACGCGAGCCGATCAACATCCACGTCATCCTCGACCGGGTGAAGCTGCTCGCCAAGAACGGCGTCGCCAGGGGAATCACCTTCCACGAGGAATATGATCCTTCGCTGCCGCCGGTCGGCGGCAATCGCGACCAGCTGATCCAGGTGTTCCTGAACCTGGTCAAGAATGCCGCGGAAGCCCTTGATCGGACATCCAAAGCCGAGATCCGCTTCTCGACGGCGTTTCGGCCGGGCATCCGTATTTCAGTGCAGGGCGTGTCCGAACGCATCTCATTGCCGATCGAGGTGGTGATCGAGGATAATGGTCCGGGCGTGCCGCCGGACATCATGCCGATCCTGTTCGATCCGTTCGTCACGACGAAAGCGACGGGATCGGGCCTTGGACTGGCGCTCGTCGCCAAGATCATCGGCGACCATGGCGGGGTGGTCGACATGGATAGCCGGCCGGGCCGAACGAGATTCCGCATCCTATTGCCGGTTGCCGCCAAGGCGACCACGACCGAGACCGAGTCCGAAGAGGTTCTGGCCAGATGAGCCACACGGTGCTGCTCGCCGACGACGATGCTGCCATCCGCATGGTGTTGAACCAGGCGCTGACACGGGCCGGCTACGAGGTTCGCCCGACGGGCAACATGTCCACGATGTGGAACTGGGTGAGCCGCGGGGAAGGGGACCTGCTGATCACGGACGTGTCGATGCCGGACGGCAATGCCTTCGACATCATGCCCAAGATCAAGAAGCTCAGGCCCGACCTGCCGATGGTCGTGATGAGCGCGCAGAACACCTTCATGACGGCGATCCGCGCCAACGAGGTGGGTGCCTACGAGTACCTGCCCAAGCCATTCGATATCGCGGAAGTGCTCTCGGTCGTCGCCCGGGCTCTGGCGGACGCCAAGAAGTCCGGGGCAAGCGAGAAGAAGGCGGACGAGCCGGGCGAGACGATGCCGCTGGTCGGCCGTTCGCCGGCCATGCAGGACATCTACCGGGCGCTGGCACGGCTGATGCAGACCG